>CAZEYY010000085.1:10689-15876 GCA_964516485.1 uncultured Rikenellaceae bacterium | reverse complement strand
GATGACTTGGGAATTCCTTTTCCGGTATCGGATATATCAATTACAACGTATTTTTCACTGCCTGTTATCCTGAATGAAATCTCACCGCTGCCCTCCATAGCGTCGATTGCATTTTTTGCCACATTTTCAATGACCCATTCAAAAAGGGCTGCATTAACGGGGACTGAAAGATCATCTTCCTTGTTGTAATCAGTAAGGAAGCGGACTTTTGATGAGGTTCTGGTTTTGAGGTAATCAATTGTACGAAGAACAATATTTGTTATGTTTTCATTTGCAAGTGATGGTTTGGAGCCTATCCTTGAAAACCGTTCCGTGACTTTTTCAAGTCTTTCCACATCCCTGGCAAGTTCTTTGGTTATCCCTACCTCAGGGTGATCCTGCTGGAGCAGCTCTATCCACCCGGCAAGGGAAGAAGTTGGTGTTCCCAGCTGGTGAGCGGTTTCCTTCGACATGCTTACCCAAACCTTGTTCTGTTCTGCCTTTCTTGAAGAACTGAATGCAAGGTATGATACTGTTATAAAAAGAATTATTATGGCAAGCTGGAGATATGGATAATAAAAAAGCATTGTAAGGATTATGCTGTCTTTATAGTAGATCAGGTTAAAGTGCCCGTTCTCAAGGTTTATTAAGATGGGTTCATTCTTTTCCTTAATCCTTTTCAGCATCCGGTTCAGGTAAGTACTGTCTCCTGCCTTGTCAGCATTGAAGTTTTTTGATGAAATTATCCTGTCGTTCTCATCGGTCAGCATTACGGGAACTGTATTGTTATTGTCGATTATTGAAAACAGGAACTCAACATTCTGGTTTGTATCAGAAATTGCAATCAGCCTTGTTGCCTCTGCCCAGAGTTCAACATTTTTCCTTTCCTCCTGTTTAAGCCTGCCGACGAGAGAGTTAGTATAAATAAGGGAAAGCATTCCAATCAGGACAGCGAAAAGAAGCAGGAAAAGCTTCCAGAGATTTTTGTAGTTCTGAAAAGTCACTATATCATTTGCTTTTGGCAAAATTACTTCTTCCGGAACAAACTTCTTATTGTATTTTCCTTTTTTACAGTATCTGCTGCCTTATTTTCCAGCTGGTTTTCAGATTCATCCCAGCTTATCCTGAACCTGGTCTTTTTTTCTGCGGGTTTTTGTTCCGTGATTGTATCCTTGCTGAAGATGCCATACTCTTCATTCAGTATTTTCTTCAGGTTCTTTTTTTCTGATTTTATGCCTGATTTTACCTTTTCTCCTGCAGCTTTTACATCATAGGCAACTTTTATGTCTCCTCCTGTACTCATTATTTTCAGTAGCAGGGAAGTCCGTCCAAGGCCATCATCTTCAACTACTCCGAATTCTGTAACAGTCTTGTCCGCTTTTTTTCTTTTTTTACTGAGAAGTTCCGAAAGCCTTATTTTTACGTGATATTCAAATGAATTGCCGAAACTGTGCTTCCCGTTAACCGACAGGTCAGCGGCAGAACTGTTTACCTCCATCTGAGGCAGATAGAAATATTTATTCCTTATGAAAAAATCATTTTCGAGCTTGTCAAAATGAATGTTTTCAAGCTCGGACAGCTCAATAAAGGACGATAACTCACGTACCGGTTCAAAGTTTATTAATGAGCCGTTTTTGATGACGTAGTTACCCTCTGCTACCAGTGATTGCATAACTGGTCTCATTAGACTGTCGGAAGGCATCAGCAAAGTCAGGTTGCCTGTCAGGCTTCCGCTGAGGTTTTCTGCCTTAATAAAATCCTGCCCGAAATTTCTGAATGTACTGAATGTCCTGTTAATATCGATATCAGAAACATTAAAGATACCCTTTGAAACATAGGATTTGTCTTTGTTTCGTGCAATGAAACCATTACCGGAGATAGCACCACCCAGTGTATTAAGATGTAGTGAATTAAAGGATAGCAAACCTGTATTGTAGACCAGCCTGGCTGAAATCTTTTCGGAAGGGAAGTCAGGATATTTCAGCGAATCGATATGAATAACAAGATTGAGGGATATGTTTTCCGGCTCTTTAAAAGCCTTGTTTTCAATCTTTTTCTGTCCCTTTTCAGGAGAGGACCGGAGGCTCGATGGTGTAAGTTTGTTGAAATGGATACTGCCATTTGCCTTCATCAGAACCTTCCTCCCTGCCAGCCATTCAGGAAGATTTGAAACAATGCCGTCAGCAGTTATTTTCTGATCCCTGAATACGAAGGCAAGTTTCTTTGCCTCAATTTCTTCTGAGATATTCAGCCTGCCGTTGATGTTGCTAATCTCAAAGGCAGGTTTTACAAAACCAATTGAAAGATCGTTGAAAATGATCGCTGCCTCGGTTTTTACCTTAAGAAGATTATCTGCATTGAGGCTGTCTCCGGGACGGAGGCTTGTTTCAAGCTTAAGGTCCATATCTGCACTTCCCGATGATTTGGTAATCTGGTCTATGCCGAAATACTGTTTCAGCTCATAAGGTATTATCCTCGCTTTCAGTTCAAGCTGTGTAAGCGGTTTGTACAGATTTTTAATTCTGATATTTCCGGAAAGGTCTGCTGAACCAAGCCGGGCAGTCAGATTCCTCACTGAAAGCATGGCAGTTTTCTGATTATTAAGACTACCGTTTGAATAGCTGCAATTAAAGTTCAGCATACTGATATTCAGCCCGGTAACTGCATTAGCAACCTTGCCATTCAGCAAACTGCAGTTTAATTCAAAATGAGGATTTGATTTTGCAGAATAATTACCGGTAAGCTTGCCGGAAATATTCATCAGGCCTTCAAAATTGTAATCACTCAGTTTTCCCTGGTATTCCGCTGGAAGATATTTCCTGATTTTTACAAGATCGACATTGTCTGCAGTTAAGTCAAGATCCATCTGCTTATCATTTGTTACCCTTCCGCTTGCAATAAACCTGATTCCCTCAATTGTCAGACTTCCCCTGTTTATTATGATACCATGAATTGAATGATCCATTTTGAGGTTGAAGGAGGAAGTCAGGGGAAGAGTATTTTTAATCCTGTCAATCTCAAAACCTGCAAGAAGCATTTCACCCTCTGCAGCCATTGTAATTTTGTCATCTGAAATCCTTCCGGAGAGTCTTGCCGATTTAAACCGGCCTTCGAGCACAAGTTTTGTCGCTTTGTCGATGTAACTGAAGTCGAGATTGTTTAACCTGATCCGTTCAAGAAATACCGGATTGCTGACTGTATCATTCAGGTCATCTGATCCTGAATCTTTCAATATCATATAATTGACTTTCCCTGAGGAATCTGCAAGCAGGTTAATTTTTCCGTCGCTGACAGTGATCCTGTCTATGTCATATTTCTTTCTGATTATATCTGAAATACTGAAACTTACATACATACTGCCGGCTCTGAGGAGAGTGTCAGTATCAATTCCGCTGAAATCCTTCTTATTTATATTACCCGCAGAAAGCAGATAAATGTTATTCAGTTCTATTGATGCCCTTGGGAAGTTTCTTATAAGAGAAAGCCTGACTGATTCCGCGTCAACTTTTGATGTGATTTTGTTGTTTAATGTTGCAAGTATCAGATCTCCAACCTTATTCTGAAGAAGGACAGCAGCAAATGTCAGGGACATAATTAAAACGGTAACAAGCAAAAGGGCTATCTTAAATATTTTGCCAGCCGTTTTCATAATACTTCAGAGATTAATTCTTCAGATCTGCTTCAGCAGAAATGACGCATCTGTTCCTGGTGCAATTTCTTCAGCGGGAAATCCATGCCTGAAGATTCTCATGTTTCTTCTCCCTGTCAGTGAGAGTTTATTTTCCTCCCTTATAAGCATTGTTCCTTCCCTGAGGCCAGCAACTATCATATTATGATTTGCCTCAATAAATTCCTCAATTCTTTGTTCCCTTGTTTCTCCTGCATGACCTTCAGGATTGGCATCGAGGTAATGGGGATTTATCTGGAAGGGGATAAGGTTAAAGGCAGTAAATGAAGAAGGCTCAACAATTGCCATATCATTTGTTGTTTTAATTGTCGGGCAGGCCATGTTCGATCCGGCGCTCCATCCAATGTAAGGAGTTCCAGAAAATACTTTTTCCCGGACAGGCTCAATAAGGTTGTTTTCTATTATATTCTTCAAAAGTTTCCAGGTGTTTCCTCCTCCAACAACTATTACTTTTGCTTCTCTCACTGCGGCAACAGGGTCAGCAAAATTGTGAATTGAGATTACCTCATGTCCTATCTCCCTGAACCTTTCATTCACCTTCTTTTCATACGAATCATAGGAGAAAGTAACGGCTGCATAAGGAATAAAAAGTGCTTTAACAGGTTTATTACCAAGAAATTCACGAATGTTGTGCTTTGGATAATCGAGATATTGTTCACCAGGATTTGTTGAGTTGCTTATAAGAAGAAGTCTCATATTATTTTGAAGATATTATGTTGATATTATGATTTTCAGGATTATTATTTACAGTAAAAGTTGTGAAGGTGTTAGTAAGGATGTTTACGTGCAGTATTTTACCTGACAGAACTTCCCCCGTGCCGGTGATTATTTTGATAACTTCTCCGGCCATAAGTGTACCGGCAATGCCAGGCAGAACACCAAGCAAACCTGTCTGTGCGGGAAGTGGATTTAAAAATTCCGTTGAAGGCGGGGAAGGATTGTAACACCTGTAGGTAGGTCCTCCCCTGTAATTGAAAACAGATACTATTCCTTCATATTTATAAATAGAACCGTGGACCATTGGCTTATCCAGCATGACGCAGGCATCATTTATAACATATCTTGTTTCAATATTGTCAGTAGCGTCTACAACAAGGTCATAATCAGAAAGAATGCTTAAAGCATTGGAAGAATCAAGCCTCAGGTTTTTTATCTCAAATGCACCGGTTGAATTCAGTAGTTCAAGGCGGCTTTTAACAATTATTGATTTGAGTTTCCCGACGTCATCAGTGCCATAAAGTACCTGACGCTGGAGATTTGATTCATCGACCTTGTCAAATTCTATAATACCTGTTTTACCTATACCGGCGGCTGTCAGGTATTGAAGAACCGGGCTTCCAAGTCCGCCGGCACCAACAACAAGGACTTTCGAATTTTTGAGCTTTTCCTGACCGGCAATACCTATTTCAGGAAGCATTATCTGCCTGCTGTATCGTCTTTGCTCACGCTGGGTGAGTTTACAGGATTCCATTAAGATCTGTTTTCAGTACAGATGCAAATATACTTATTATTCAGAGCTT
>CAZEYY010000085.1:0-10589 GCA_964516485.1 uncultured Rikenellaceae bacterium | reverse complement strand
TTTCGTTGTCAAGGTCTTTTTCAATATATGCAGCGCAGAGCAGATCAAACTGATCGTCCGTAAGCTGTGAGGTTTTTCTGAACAGACTCCTTTTCGGTTCAAAGAATACTTCAGGAGGCTCAATTTTTTCTCTTCTCAGATCTTCAAGTTCTTCCCTGAGATCAGGATTGAGTATCAGAAACTTTTCAAGCTGCTGAACCTGTTCTTCATTCAGATTTCCATCGAGAAAATCGATGAACCATATTTCATAATCTGACCTGTCGATCTTCATTTCACAGCACTGTTTCTATTGTACCGATATATGTTTTAAGAGCAACCCTTCCTCGGTAGATATTTGTTTTAACCTGAGCTTCATTTGATCCGGTTATTTCACTTATTTCCTTATAACTATAACCTTCATAATCCCTTAGCATGACTGCCGTCTTCTGTGCTTCGGGAAGTTTTTCGAGCGCCTTTTGCAATATTTCATTCAGATCGCTGTAACCCTTATCATATATGCTTTCTTTTTCATGGACAGGCTCAATTCTTGTCATTCTGCTTTCCTTTCTCAGCATATCAATCATTGTATGGTATGCTGTTGAGAATAGCCATGACCGCGCAACAGCAAATTCAATTTCAGTCACATTTCTCCACAATTTTTCATAACTGTCCTGCACGATATCCTCAGCTCTCTGGGTGTCTTTTATGTTACCCAGAATAAACCGGTATACCTTATCGGAGTACTCTTGAACGGCCTGGTTGTATTCCCTTACTGTCATAACAAATATTACATACCAAAGACGTATAATTGTGGAAAAAGTTACAGAATATTAGTAAATTTCCATTTTATTCATTGTTTTTAGTTGGGGCACTTGCTAAAATGTCAAATGTAACAGGCTCAGGAGGACAGAGGCTAATTAATATTTTTATCAGAATAAGTTTTTTTTCAATACTTATTTTGCTGATGTCATGCAGGAACATTATTCAACATACCGGGAATAATGAACCGAAGCCTGCGTTTATTCCTGCTACGGGTTATGTTGTCCCGGATTCCCTGTGCCAGCCGCCTGTAAAAATTCAGGCAGAAAAACCATTAACTGTTGCTGTAAAAGCCAGGGCTGAAATTCAGGAGCATCAGGCCTTTGAACACCTTGAAAAACCGGAAATACTTAAGATAAAATACCCTGGAAAAATTTTCCCGGGTCAGAATGGAATTCTCTTTCCAGATACAGTGAAAGCTGATGAAATAAAGGTTTTATGTAAGGCACCTGAAGCAGTACTTGCAAGGGATGCATACTCAAAGGAAATAAATCCCATGAATTTCAGCAGCTACAGCAGGTTGCAGGGACTCAGGCACGATCAGGTGAGAAGCATGGCACAGGACAGAAAGGGCTGCCTCTGGCTTGGAACTGATGACGGCCTGACAAAATATGACGGTAAATATTTTTCGCACTACACAAAAGATCAGGGCCTGAACAATAACCTGATACTTAATGTGTTTGTTGATTCTAAAGATAATATATGGTTTGGCAGCTTTGGTGGTGGCGTGATGAAATTCGATGGCAAATACCTGTACAGCTTTACAGATAAGAACGGATTATTACACAGCGTTGTAAATGTAATTTATGAGGATAAAGAGGGGAGGATGTGGTTCGGTACAGCAGGAGGACTTTCTGTTTATGACGGACAATCATTCATTAACTACACTACTGATAACGGCCTGGTTCAGAATTATATACGTTCAATTGTACAGGACAGGACAGGAAGAATCTGGATCTCCACAAACAGCGGTGGCATCTCAATTCTTGATGGAGAATCATTTACCAACATCTCTGAGAGTGAAGGGCTGCCAAAAAACAATATACTAAGTCTTTTCCGCGACAGGGATGATAATATCTGGATTGGAAGTTCAAGGTATGCGCTTGTGAAGTATGATGGTGAAAATTTTATTTCCTACCCCTTAAAGAGAACTCAGGAATCAGGTGATGAACTTGTCAGGACAATTGCACAGGATAATTCCGGAAACCTTTGGATAGGAACTGAACAGGCAGGCCTTTCAGTCTTTAACGGGGAATTTTTTACTCACTATACCGAAACAAATGGTCTTCCAAGCAACATGATAAGGTGTTCATTAATAGATAATAACGGGAACCTGTGGTTTGGAACACGCGGTGCAGGTCTTGCCCGGTATGACGGAAGACTGTTTACCCACCTGACATCAAATGATGGATTGAGCAACAGCAGGGTGATGGCAATTCTGGAGGATGATAATGGCGATCTGTGGCTGGGAACTTATGGAGGCTTTGTAACCCGCATTAATACAAGAACAGAAAATGGAATGAGCCGCCGTTATTTCAGTTATTATGACAGCAGGGATGGATTGCTTAACGGGCGTATCTATTCAATAATCAAGGACAGGAAAGGAAGGATATGGTTCGGAACTGACGGGGGAGGAGCTTCGGTATTTGACGGCAGCCGTCTTATGACATATACGCGCCGTCAGGGCTTATGTAGTGATACAATCAGAAAAATAACTGAAGACAGCTCAGGGAATCTCTGGTTTGCATCCTATGGATCAGGTATGTCGAAATTTGATGGCAAAAATTTCTATAACTACTCAAAAAGTCAGGGACTTTCGAGCAATGCTCTGCTGTCTATACTTGAAGACAGGAAAGGCAGGCTTTGGATAGGTACAGTAAACGGAGGCCTTTCGATGCTTGAAAACGGCCGGTTCACTCAATTTTCGACAAAGACAGGTTTTATTAATGATCTTATTTACAGCATAATGCAGGATAATGATGGCAATCTCTGGTTCGGCACAGGAGGATCCGGGGTGGTCAGGTATGACGGAACAAATTTTTTACATGTTTCTGCAAACAATCAAACATCCGGGTGGTACATTATGAGCCTTTTTCAAAATTCCAACAGTGATATCTGGATGGGAACCAGGTCAGGGCCTGCAATTATTGATTCTGCATCTCTAAAAAATGAGAATAAGCTGATTGCAAATCTCGCTTTCAAAGCTTATTCCTATGAAGATGGTTTTACAGGAATTACCTGTAACGTGGGAGCAATTGGTGAAACAAGTGATAAAAAAATTCTGATTGGAACAAATGACAGGCTTACCATATATCATGGTGAGGGTGAAAAGCCCGGATCATCGGCACAAAATTTGGCAATTGCAGGAATAAGCCTGTTCAATGAAAAAATACCCTGGACCGAACTGCTCGGAAAAAGCGACACTTCAATAATTCTGCATAACGGAGTAAAAGTGGGTGATTTCAGGTTTGATGATTTAACTGAATTGAATGCAATACCTGTTAACCTCAGCCTTAAGCACAACAACAATTATCTGACCTTCAACTATATCTCGGTCTCTCTTAAAAACAACAGCAAGATAAGGTATCAGCATAAGCTTGATGGTTTTGAACAAAACTGGAACCTGCCAACAGAACGCACCGAAGTGTCTTATGGAAATCTTCAGCACGGATCTTACATTTTCAAGCTTAGAGCTGTTGACAGTAACGGAGTAATGAGCGATGAAGTGGCTTATCCTTTTGTTATAAGGCCACCATGGTATAAGACAATTCTTTTCCGGGCATCTGTCCTGTTGTTGATTCTTGTTTTAATATATTCCTATATAAACTACAGGATTTACAAACTCAAAAAGGACAAGGAAGTGCTGCAACAGAAGGTTGATGAACAGACCTCTGAAATAATGCGGAAAAACCAGGCGATTGAAAAGACAAATCAGGAGCTGATAAAAATTAACAGCGAAAAGGATAAGTTTTTCTCAATTATAGCTCATGATCTCAGAGGTCCTTTCAGCGCAATGATGATGCTTACAGAGGAAATGACTTCACAGATTAATGAGCTTGAAAAGGATGATATAAGGGACATGCTTAATGCAATGAAAACTTCATCCGCCAATCTTTTCAGGCTGCTCGAAAATTTGCTTAACTGGTCAAGGGTGCAAAGAGGGAAAATACCTTTTGAACCTGAAATTTTGAATCTTTTACAGCTTCTTAAGGAAAGCCTCATTATCCTGTCAGATCAGGCTAATGCAAAAAAAATCAATGTTGTCATTTCCGTACCATCTCATATTACTGTCTTTGCTGATAAGGATATGTTGCATACAATAATAAGGAACCTTGTTTCGAATGCAATAAAATTTACTCATGCAGGCGGTACTGTGACTGTGGATGCTAAGGTTGAAGGTACAAAGGAAGTTATTGTATCAGTAAAGGACACAGGCATAGGAATGAGTGCCAGCCTGGTTTCAAGGATTTTCCGTATAGACGAAAAGATAAGCCGAAACGGAACGGAAGGAGAGACAAGTACAGGTCTTGGCTTACTCCTGTGCAGGGAATTTGTTGAAAAGCACAACGGTAAAATATGGGTTGAGTCAACAGAGGGTTCAGGATCGGAATTTAAGTTCTCGATACCTTCAGAGGTTCATAAATAATATTGTAACCTGTTATTTTTTTGGCTGATAAACCCTTATCCAGTCAATTTCCATTGATGTCATGCCGGCAATTGGTTTATCAAGACCTCCGGAAAGTAAAACATACATTGGCTCCTGAGGAACATCTGAAGTCTGAGTAAATATCTCTGTGTCATTTATTTTCCAGACCAGTTTATCTGCGGTCCATTCCAGGGAGAAGATGAAAAAATCACCTGCATACCTTGACCCGATTGATGTTTTTGAATTGCCCCCTTTGGCAGAAAAATAATCAACCCAGACTTTCCCTTTTGAGGTGCGGCAAACATCAATATGAGGAGTTATCTTGTCAGAAAGCATCCAGAAGGCGCATTTTGCATTGGGGTCTCCAAGTTTAATTTTTGCTGTAAAAGTTCCGTATTTCTGACGGAAACTGGTACCGGTACATACAATTCCTGAAGTGTATCCGAATTCCTTTGTTGAAAATCCCTTGTCTGCACTCCATACCTTTCCGGTAGTTTTCTGGGGCTTGGTGGTTATTTTCAGGACACTGTTACGGATTTCAAAGTTGTCTTTTTCAGTATAAGCCTGAAGATCAGATTCAACAGAATACCTGTCGTGCAGAAGCTTTTCTCCCCAGTAGTAGTTGGTAAGCCATTTAGTTGTATCAAGTTTTTCATGGTCAAACTCATCACTGAATGTGAGCTCTCTCTTTTTGAGAATATCAAACTTGTTTGAATCCTTAACTTTGAAATACCAGATAATATCTTCGTTTTTCTTTAAACCATTAAACTCCTGAACCTCCTTGAACATCTCGGTTTTTTCAAACCTTTTTTTGTCGAGAAGGTAGTTTTTACGCTCCTTAAATTCCGGTGAAGCAGTATATTCCTTCAGTTCAGCATGTCTTTTTATTCTTGCCGATTCATGAGTATTGAGGTAATTGGCATATTCCTTTGATCCCTTGAATTTATAGAAATCCTTTATCTCCTGACTGGCCTTCAACCTGTTATATTCCTCAAGCTTTTTGTATTCTTCTGTATCCTTGAATGTTATGGGCTTCATATTCTTCTTTGCAATGAAGTCCGGAGATTTCATCAGTGCATCAAGTTCTTCATACCTGAGAACGGTCTTTGATTTTTTTGTTTCTTCCTTGTCTTTTGCCTTCAGATACTCTTTAATTTCTGAATCTGCCTTCAGAGCATCATATTCCACAACCTTTCTGTAATCATCAGTATCCTTGAAAGTAATAGGCTTCATTTTCTGCTTTTCCCTGAATTCGGATGACTGAACCAGTTTTTCAAGAGCTTCAAATCCTTTTATCTTCTCGGAACCGTCAAGCTCCTGGAACCGCTTAAGCTCATTTCCTGAAACGGTTTTGAAATACATCACAATATCTTTGGCTTTCTGGAGCGAAAGGAATTCCTTTTCCTTATTGAACTCCTCAGAATTTTTATACTGAAGCGTTTCAATCTCCTTCCTTTTCTGAACAAAACCTGCTGAATTGACTTTGTCGTTCAATTCATTGTATTTTGCCAGCTTTTCCGATTGGGCAAAGGCATTCAGTTTTTCGAATTCAGCTGTTAAAGCCTTTTCGGCCTGCTCAATTTTTGATGTTGAGGGGATCAATCCCAGTAGGAGCTTAAGACTTGCCATCGTAAATCTTTTTTAGGTACAACTGATAAAGATAGAAATTCTTTCCAAATTATCTGTTCAATTAGTTTCAAATATTTGTTTTAGACATTCTTTCGGCGGTTTATGGGAATGCTGAAATTCCTGGCCGCTTATCGTATGCGTTCAATATATTTATGTGTTTTCAAAAAAACATACAAAAACTCATTGTTGTTTCAAAAAAATTGTTTTAACTTTGACTAACCGGTCAATCAAAAAAAGGACTGACAATTTGCTTTTACATAAGCTGTTCTTTATAAATGGTTTGGGATATGTCACCAAGAACACCAAAACAGTTTGAGGCAATCAGGGAGGAAAAAATGACTCTGATTATGGATACTGCCCTGCAGCATTTTGCCGGCGAGGGTTTTCATTCAACAACAATAAGCCATATTGCAAAGCATGCAGGTATATCCAAGGGACTGATGTATAATTATTTCAGGAGCAAGGAAGAATTACTTGAAGCTCTCATAAACCGTTCTGTTTATGAGGTATATAATTCATTCGATTTAAATCATGATGGCTTTCTGAGCGAAGATGAATTTGAATTTTTTATAAGACAGACAGCAAAGGTTCTTGTGGAGAAGAAGAACATCTGGAGATTATTTTTTCAGCTTCTTATGCAGAACGATGTAAGAGAGCAGTTTCTGAGGTCTTTTCTGGGAAAAGGGACTCTTCTCAGTAGTCCGGATTCAGAACATAATGAGCTGTTTGTAGCAAAGATATTGAAAACAGTTACTGACTATTTTGTGCGAAAGAAGGAAAGGCTAGGTGCTGATTATGATCCTTATCTTGACATGAACATGTTTATACTGACACTAAAAGGCTTTGCCCTTACTTTTGTCTATATGGAAGACCCGGATAATAATATATTTAACGAGACAGTTCAGAAAATCATAGATACCTATAAGTAGCAGAACTATGAAAAATGCATTAATGTTTTTTTTGCCTGCCATGGTTATGATATTTAACAGCATAAGCGGGCAGAATCTGACACCAACGGAAATTGTAAGGAAAGCCGATGAAAAATTCAACGGCGAGAAATCAGGCTACAGCGTTATGGCAATGACTATTGTCAGGCCTTCATGGGAACGCACCGTTGAGTTCAGATCATGGTCGCTCGGGACTGATTATGCCCTTACCCTGATTACAGCTCCGGCCCGTGAGAAGGGTCAGTCATTTCTGAAGCGGTCGAATGAAATGTGGAGCTGGAACCCTTCGATAAACAGGCTGATTAAACTGCCGCCCTCAATGATGTCACAGGGCTGGATGGGCTCTGATTATACAAATGATGATATTCTCCGCGAATCATCAGCAGTAAAAGACTACACGCACCAGCTTGAAGGTGAAGAATCTACAGGGGGCCGGTCATGCTTTAAGATTAAGCTTGAAGCAAAACCTGATGCCGGAATCATCTGGGGGCGTCAGGTCTGGTGGATAGATAAGAAAGATTACATTATTATGAAAGCCGAACTTTTTGATGAGGATGGTTATCTGGTGCGGACAGAGATAGCATCAGACCTTAAGGTTTTTGATGGCAGGCTTGTCCCTTCTGTTATTGAACTGATTCCTGCAGAAAAGGAAGGAAACAGAACGATAGTGAAAATTTCCGAAATGAAATTCAATATTGAAGTTGTGGAAAGCTTCTTTTCCCAGCAGAACATGAAGAGCGTCAGGTAGTAAAATAAATACTTTCCGGATATGAAGGATCTTCAAATGGCATGGAGGAACCTCTGGAGAAACAGAAGGCGGACAATAATTACGGCCGCTTCGGTGTTTTTCGCTGTATTTTTCGCCCTTGTAATGCGGTCATTTCAGCTTGGAGCCTATGACAGGATGTTCAAGAACATTATAGAATCATATTCAGGTTACCTGCAGCTTCAGCAAAAGGATTACTTTGAAGAACCTTCAATAGATAACAGTTTTGTTGTCAGCCCTGATGTGATGGAAGCATTTTCTGCCGATAAAAATGTTGATATTCTTGTTCCCAGGCTTGAGTCCTTTGCCCTTGCTGCAGCAGAAAGCCGTACACAGGGTGTAATTGTTATGGGAGTGGACCCGGAAAAAGAAACAAGGGTTTCAGATATTAGCAGCAGGCTTGTAAGGTACAGGCTGACAGAAAAGGCTGTTGCCGGACTTCATAAGGAAGCGCTGCCTGAAAAAACGAAGAATGCTCTTGATGTTTTTCTCAACGAATCATTTTCAGGTCCTGGAAGGTTGATGATCGACCTTGGAATTGCCGATGAGGACAGCGCTGAAATTATGCCGGTATTAAGAAAACATGCAGGATTTGCAAACAGCTATTTCGACAGCAACGATACCGGTAAAGTGCTGATAGGAAATGCCTTATCGGAATATCTCAAAGTTGGCATCGGTGATACGCTGGTACTTGTAGGGCAGGGTTACCACGGAACTTCAGCAGCAGGTATATACGTGATTAAGGGAGTTGTCAAGCTTCCGGCTCCGGATATTGACAATAAAGTTGTGTATATGACAATTGATGACGCAAGGCAGTTGTACGGCGCTCCTGACATAGCAACATCTGTAGTTCTGGCACTTCACGACACGGAAGAAAGAAGCGTTTTGAATACAGCTGACAGACTGAAAAATATTCTGCCTGAAGATGAGGTTTTCAGAAACTGGAAGGAACTGAATGCTCTTCTTATTAACCAGATTGATGCCGATAATAAAAGCGGGATGATAATGATTGGCATACTTTATCTTGTTATTGCCTTCGGAGTATTTGGCACTGTGCTTATGATGCTTGCAGAAAGAACCCGGGAATTCGGAATGCTTGTGTCAATCGGCATGCAGAAAACAAGACTTGCCAGGGTGGTAACGCTTGAGCTTCTGTTTGTTGGTTTTCTGGGAATTATTGCCGGAGTCATTGCCTCTTTGCCTGTAGTTTTTTACGGAAATATACATCCTATAAGGTTTACCGGTGAAATGGGCAAGATGTATGAAGATTACGGCTTTGATCCCATAATGCCCACAATGCTGCCCGACAACTATTACCTGTGGCAGGTATTTGTTGTGCTCCTTATATTGATAATTGCAGTGGTTTTCAGTACACGTAAGATCCTCAGGATAAATGTTACAAATTCGTTAAGAGCCTGATACTATGATACCAGAAATAGCATGGAAAAATGTCTGGCGGAATAAATCACGAAGCCTTATTGTAATTACAGCAGTCACAATAGGCGTCTTCGCCGGTGTATTCACAATTGCCGTTATGAACAGTTCTGTTGTGCAAAGGATAGATGCAGCAGTTAACGAGGAGTTATCGCATATTCAGGTGAATAACAAGGAATTCCGAAGCAGCAGCGATATAAAAAGCCTTATCCCCGATTATGATAAGGTTGTCACTGATATGATGAAGGCTCCTGGCATGCAGGATCTTACAGGAAGGATAATAATAAGAGGCATAGCTTCAACAGCAGGCCGCAGTACCGGTGTTGAGATTAACGGTATTAATGCTGCTAAGGAAAAACAGATCTTCACGCTTCATGAAAAATTAATACCGGGCACCGGAGATTTCCTTGATGCTGAGACAAAATACAACAAAGCCTTCATTGGAGAAAAGCTTGCCAGGGAACTTTACATAGTCAGGTACTCAATCACTGAAGAATCACTTAAAAAGTTAAATGATGAAAAACTGCCAGGGGAGATAAGCACTAAACTGATTGCCCTGAAGGGAGAAAGGTTTACTTCTGACAAGAAGTTTTCAAGAGCAGTTGAAGCAGTTCTTCTTCCCGGGGAATACAAAAAACACATTCATCTTATTAAGGAAGCAGCATGGTCATACAGGCAGGGTTCGAAGATCATCCTTTCATTCATTGATATAAATAACAACCAGACTGAGGCTGCTTTCAGGGTCAGCGGAATATTCCGGACAAACAATGATATGTTTGAGGCAATGTCGGTTTTTGTTCCGGAAGAAGAGTTGAGACAACTTACCGGGATTCCGGAAAATTCTTATCACCGGGTAATAGGCAGGCTGAAAGACAACTCCCTTTCAGAAGCCGCCTCCGCTTACCTTAAAAAGGAACTTCCGGGCTATGAGGTGATGCAATGGAAGGAAATACAGCCTGATCTGGCAATGCTGGCCGACATGATGCAGCAGATATATGGAATATTCATGGGAATAATTCTTGCAGCTCTGTCATTCGGTATTGTAAACACAATGCTAATGTCAGTGCTTGAACGCACACGCGAGATAGGGATGCTTTCGGCCATCGGCATGAACAGGAACAGGATTTTTTCAATGATTATGCTCGAGTCGGTATTTCTTTCACTTACAGGAGGCTTGTCAGGCATGCTTGTAAGCGGGATAGTGATTGCTGCAACAGCGAAAAACGGGATTAACCTGGTTGAGTATTCTGAAGGTCTCGAGGCTTTTGGTTATTCTGCCTACCTTTTTCCGACAATTGATGCACCTTTTTTCATTATGACAACAATCCTGATAGTTATTACAGGAATCCTGTCATCGGTATATCCTGCA
>CAZEYY010000084.1:0-16074 GCA_964516485.1 uncultured Rikenellaceae bacterium | reverse complement strand
ATGAATTACTATGAATTACTATGAATTAAAATACCTACAACTATGAAGACACGTTTATTGATTCTGATGACAGCTTTGCTTATACCTGTTCTGTCACTGAAGATCTCTGGACAGGCAGAACCTGGTAAAAAGCTTAATGTAATAATAATAGGCGCACATCCAGATGATCCTGACAAGGTAGCAGGCTGTGCATTTAAATGGGCAAATGAGGGTAATAATGTTATGATGGTTTCACTCACAAACGGTGATGCCGGCCATCAGTCAATGAAAGCTCCCGAGCTTGCAACAAGGAGAAGGGAAGAAGCAAAAAAAGCAGGTGAAGTAATTGGTATTAAATATATTACACTCGATAATCATGATGGTCAGCTGATGCCCACCTATGAAAACAGGCTCCAGGTAATCAGGATAATAAGGGAACACAATGCCGACCTTGTGATATTCCCGCGACCTTATGACTATCACCCCGATCACAGATATACAGGTACCCTGGTCCTTGATGCAGCCTACATGGTTACTGTACCGACAGTTCTGCCAGAGGTTCCGCATCTCAAAAGAAATCCCATGTTTCTCTTCATGAGCGACGGTTTTATTCACCCTGAACCATTTGCCGCAGATGTTGCAATTGATATCGACGATGTTATTGAAAAGAAAATGGACATGTATCATCAACACACGTCGCAGATGTACGAGTGGCTGCCTTTCAACAGGGGCAATCTTGATGAAGTCCCGAAGGGAGAAAAGGAAAGACGCGAATGGCTTGGCAAAACCAGGAAGGGAGGGTCGGATGCAACTCCCTACAGAACAAAACTTATTGAGCTTTATGGCATGGGAAGAGGTTCTTCAGTGAATTATTGTGAAGCTTTCCAGGATTCAGGCTATGGAGTGAAACTTACAAAGGATAATATTAAAACATATTTCCCCTTCCTCAAATAGCTTCAAAAAAGTGGTCAGATGGCATGAATTTTGAATTCATAAAGAAAATTCATGCCATGAAAAAGACAATAATCATATTGCTTGTCTCCGTTGTAGCATTGTCAGCCGGTTTCAAACCAGTTCACGACAAGGAGGAGAAACTTTCGCGCAGTGAAAAAAAGGCTCTTAAGCAGCAACTGATAAAAGAAGCCATTGAATCAAGGCATTTTGTGATCAACCTTGAGAAGCTCTATGTATCACCTTATGGCATAATTGACCTCATACAAAGCAGGAACTATATAATAATCGAAGGAAATAAAGCAGCGATAAGGGCCGGGTATATGGGCCGTCAGAGCGGGCTGCTACCCATTGCAGGAATTAACCTCGCAGGGGAGCCTTCGGTTTACAAGATGAAAACCAACAGCGAAAAAGGCAATTACAGGGTTGAATTTGAAGTAAACGGAAACAGCGACCGCTTTCATGTAATTCTTTTAATAAGTGAAAACGGATATTGCAACGCAACAATCTCAGGTGCAAAAATTAATAACGCCCGTTATTCAGGCGATCTTAATCCGATAATCAAAAAGAAGGACGTTCCCGAACCGGATGCTATACGCTTATAAAGGCCATCTGATCTTCTACTGATAATCAAGATACTGACTGTTCATCTTTAGTTCGATGAAGTCATTCGCGGCTTCATGGTAACCATACTCGAAGCAATAACGGTATTTTTTACCTTCCGATGTTTCAATAACATGTGTGAAGAAACTGAAATTATAGCCGAGGGCAAAAAGGGCATCCTTATGAATACGCAATTTCCCTTCAGCATACAGATCGGCAAGGATACGACGGTTGCGACGGAGCAGACCATGTACATTCCGAATAAAATTGTTTGAGTCGCGGTTTAGCCTGTTATTGTAATTATTCCTGCACTGGTCGGAACAAAACTTCTTATCAGTGCGGCCACGAAGAATGCCGCCACAATCGAGACACTTTTTTTCCACAGCACTAACGTTTTGATAAAGATATAAAAAAACGTTTTCAAACGGATCGAAACGACTATAAACAATTTATAACAGGGTATAAATGTTTAACAACCGAAACACCTTCCAGTCCTGTACTAAGTTTGTTCAGAAATTAATTCAAATGTCAAACTAAAAACAAAAAGTCATGAACTCACTCAAAAACAGGGTACAGCTGATTGGTCACCTCGGAATGGATCCGGAACTCAAAACTCTTGAAAGCGGGAAAAAAGTGTCGCACTTCACTTTTGCAACCGACGACAGTTACAAAAACACTGACGGGCAGAAGGTTAATGAAACAACATGGCATAACATTGTTGCATGGAACGGAGTTGCAGAACTGACTGAGAAACATCTGAAAAAAGGCAAGAAGATTTTTCTTGAAGGAAAGATTGTCTATCGCTCCTATGAGGACAAAAACAAAGTCACAAAGTACATTACCGAAATTGTGATGAATGATTTCCTGTTCCTTGATACATTGAAGAGCAATGTCAAGGGATCAGCCTCAAAGGAAGAATAGAGTCTTCGCTGCAGTGCTTAATGCAGGGACACTGTTTCAGTTCCCTGCATTTTTATTTCTTATCCTTCTTAATCTTCTCTGCAGTTGTCAGGACTACAGACTGATCGGGAGGCATCACCTCAAGAACCTCATACAGGGCCTTGCATATCTCGCTGTAAGAAGCATGAATGCCTTCATTTTTAAGCACAAGGTCAATATATCTTATAGATCTGTCAATAAGCTTATTATTGCTTGCCTTAACAAAAGTCATTACGTTACCCTGATACCTTCCAAGACGACCCATAATAAGGGTTGAATGTGTATTCAGAATCATTTTAAGAATAAGGTGATGACAAAGAGGATCGGTAAAGGGTATCTGAAGAAGATGAGTGTTTTTCTCAAGCCTGAACTCTATTCCGGAATCAACATGTGCTATTCTGAAAATATGTTGTACAGCATGTTTTTCAGCATTTTGCCTGCGCTCAAGGACCTTTGCACTGAAATCAAAGCCCAGAAGGCGTTTCATTGAAGCTATACCACCGATATCAGGCCATTCCAGTGTACGCGGTTTTCTCCAAAGCAGGCTGTCCCATGCTTTGGAGCTGTCGGGAGCTGAAGGCATGTAAAGGTAACACAGGGAGATCTTCGGATCATTCTCGTGAATATTTTCAAAGGGATAAAGACTGAAAGTGGGCGAACGCTCTGTAGTATCTGTAATAATTGTAATTCCGAGATAAGGATCAGATTCATAAAGAAGATAGTCTCCCTTTTTATAGAATTCCGATTCACTTTCTATGAAGCCGGCTATGAAACCTATATCAGTTTTTTTCCAGTAGTCCAGAAGTTCAGATAAAACAGCTGACAACTCAGATTCTTTCTTGTCATTATATAAAAGTGCAAATCCGGCTGCTGCGAGCAATACTGTTGAAGACTGCATCCTAGTGCTTCCTGTGATGCCCATAGGACCTACAGTCAGGTTAATTTTCTCAATCCTTTTATTCTCAATTACATTTTTCGACCGTTCAGCCACCTTGCAAAGAATATCATCAGGATTGCAGTAAAGGAAGAAGGGATTCCTTCCTGACATTTTTACGGCCTCTTCAACCGCTCCAATCACAATGGGAGTCTCACCCCCTTCTGTAATACCTACAAGAAGGTCTCCATCCCTGAAGCCTGCTTCTTTAAGCTGGCGCGAACCGTATTCAGTATAATCCTCAAAATTTTCTATCGAACGGATCAGTGCAACATCTCCTCCGGACATGAAACTGAAAACCCGGTTCTCCATTGGTGAGCCTTTGTATACCTGTCTCCATATAGTTTCGATTGTAAGAGAAAGCCTTCCGGTTGCACCACAGCCACAGAAATAAACATCTCTGCCTGAGTTGAAAGTATCTTTTATAGCATCAGCCAGGTATTTTATTTCCTTTTCTTTTCCTTTAAGAATCGTCAGTGTATTGGTATCCAGCCCTTTAAGAACTGAAACTGCTTTTACCGGATTCTCAATTGAAAGCTTTGAAAGGTTCACTGTATCAGGATGAGAAGATTCTGTAAGCAAAGCGCCAAGCTTGTATTGTGATGAAATTGACAGAAAATATTCTGCTTTAATGTTTGATTCCTTTGACATTTTATTCTGATTTAAAAGTTTTCAAATTTAATCTGAAGTTTTAACATAATTTAAAAAAGACTGAAGATAATATATTTTCAGTTTGTGTATTTCTCTGACATAATGAGTTACATTTGCGGTCCAGCTTATAACCAATTCTATGAAAATAAAACATCGTATTCTGCTTCTGATTATTACTTCCACAACATGTATTTTACCAGTAAGCGGACAGCAGAATGCTTTAAATGAAGGTAAACCAGTTGCTGAAATATTCACAGACTTTCATGTCAATCTTGATGATACCACACAAACGACTGGCTTCGGGTTAAACAGGGCATACTTTGGTTATATCTATAAGGTTGATGAGCACTTTTCAGCTAATATAACTGCAAATCTGGGCAGCCCGGATGACATGCTCCCCGGGACCACAAGAAGACGCTATGCCTACTTCAAGGAAGTTTCAATCAGCTGGTCAGACGACAAACTGAATGTATATTTAGGTATGACTGACACAAGGCTGTTCAGGTTCCAGCAGCGATTCTGGGGCAAAAGATATCTTGCAAACACCTATCAGTCACTGAATGGTTATGGTTATGTTGCTGACCTTGGGCTTGCCCTTGATTATAAAATAAATGACATTCTGAGTGCTGACATTACTGTAATGAACGGGGAAGGTTACCTTGAACTACAGCTTGACAATAATGTAAGAAGTTCATTAGGATTAAACATAAGCCCTACTGACAATATATTTTTCCGAATCTATGGGGATATTGAAAAAAAGCATGGCGTAAATATGTTTACTTCAGTGGCTTTTGCCGGTTACAAAAACAAAACTTTCAATGCCGGTATTGAATTCAGCTCAAAAACAAATCTTGATGGCACAGACGGTCACCATGGCTGGGGAATTTCAGGAACAGGAGGTTATAGCTTCACTGAAAAAAATGAGATCTTTATCAGGCACGATTACTCAACATCTGTAATTCCTGATGGAGAAACTGATCACTGGAATAGTCTGCGGGACGGAACATTCTCGATAATCGGATTACAGCACAGCTTCACTCCCAATATAAAGCTCGCACTTAACCTGCAGAACAAAAACCCATACTCAGATACAAAATCGAAGCAGAACTTTATTTACATGAATGCCCTATTCAGGTTTTGAGAAGGCCTTTCCATGCTCCCTTCCGGCCCTGAGAGCCTTAATATTTATTTCTATAATTTCTTCTCCTTTTCTGGCAAAAAGAGTCCTGACGGCATCCTCTAGGCTGCTGAAAGGCATTTTTATAAAATGTGAAGCAGCACCAAGGATTACAATATTTCCTGCCCGGACTGATCCGGCATCTTTTGCAATCGCATCAGCATCAAGGACAATATTGTTTTTTACTTTTCCTATCTCATTAAGAATACTCTCAACAGGCGGATAATCATTAATATTAATCATCGGAACCGAATTTGTCACAATCCAACCGTCCTTTGAAAGCCACGGAAGATAGCGCAGCGATTCCATCGGTTCAACAGATATTATCAGGTCGGCTTTTCCGTGAGGGATAAGATCTGAAGCTACCGGTTCATCAGAAAGCCTGAGATGCGATTGTACGTCCCCTCCCCTCTGGCTCATGCCATGTACTTCTGACTGTTTCAGAAATAAATTGTTCGCAACGGCTGCAAGTCCTATTGCAGCAGCAATTGACAGTATCCCCTGCCCTCCGACTCCTGAAATTATTATATCATTTTTCATCTGTAATTCCCTGATTAATTGTTAGCTGAACCGGTTTTCTTTTTTCTCGTTGCTGTCTGAATACACTCCCTTGCTGCAATAATTACAGAGACGCCCCTGTGTTCAAACTCATCCTTCATTATACGTACAATTTCATCATGATTTTTACGTAAGGGATTAACTATCCTTATATGCTCTTCTTCAACGCCAATGCCTTTGCATATCTGTTCCAGACGACCTGTTGCCTGTGATTCCTGTCCTCCTGTCATACCTGTTGTTGAATTATCAGATATAACAATTGTAACAGATGAGCCCTTCACAACTGCATCCAGCAGGCCTGTCATCCCCGAATGTGTAAAAGTTGAATCGCCTATTACCGCAACAGCCGGAAATAAACCTGCATCAGCAGCACCAATTGCCATCGTAACAGATGCTCCCATGTCGACACAGGAATTTATTGAGTTGTAAGGTGGCAGTGCTCCCAGCGTATAACATCCGATATCAGAAAAGATACCTTTCTTTCCGTATGGACTGAGTGCCTCAATAAGAGCATTGAAGACGTCAGAATGGCCACAACCCTTGCAGAATGAAGGCGGACGGTTTTTAACAAGCTCAGGCACTTTATGTCCGAATGAAGTTTTAATGCCTATAGCCTTTGCCACTATTGACGGATTAAGTTCACCATCACGGGGAACCGTTCCATCCATCCTGCCGTATATTGTAACACCTTCGTCAAGAATACCCCTGAGACTCTCCTCAACAAGAGGGGCCCCCTCTTCCAGCACAAGCACCGACTTGCAACGATAAATTAAATCCTTTATAATATCTTTTGAAAATGGATATGCAGCAAGCTTAAGCACAGGAAAATCCTTTGCAGCTCCTTTCATATTCTCTGAAAGGTAGTTATAAGCTATGCCACAGGCAATGATCCCCATATCCCTTTTGCTTCCGTCCGTAAAACGGTTGTACTTAAATAGTTTGGTGTCAAATCTCAGTTTATCATAGGCCTCAAGAAGATACTTGTACTTTCTACGGGCTATTGCCGGCAGCAGAACAAACTGTACGGGATCAGAAGGCAGTGAAAGTTTTTTTTCCGGAAGCGGTTCACGAAGTCTGACACCTGCCCGCGAGTGAGCCATCCTTGTTGTAATGCGGAATAGCACCGGAAGTTTATATTTTTCTGACAGATCAAATGCATCAAATATCATTTCGTAAGCTTCCTGCTGGTCTGCAGGCTCAAAGCATGGAAGATTTGCAAATTTCGCATAGAACCTCGAATCCTGCTCATTCTGTGAAGAATGCATTGACGGATCATCGGCAGAAACTACAATCAGGCCTCCGTTTACACCTGTCATGGCAGAATTGATAAAGGGATCTGCAGCAACATTGAGTCCCACATGTTTCATTGCCACCATAGCCCGTTTTCCGCAATAAGACATTCCGAGAGCTGCTTCCATGGCAGTCTTCTCATTTGCCGACCATCTCCTGTGAACATTCCTTTCAGCCGCCTGCCCTGATACCTGAATATATTCCATAATTTCAGTAGAAGGTGTTCCGGGATAGGCATACATGCCACTAAGGCCGGCATCCAGAGCTGCCTGTGCAATGGCCTCATCTCCAAGCAAAAGAAGATTTTTCATAAGTTGATTGTTTTTCTGCGCAAAATATTTGCGTGTTTATTTAAAGTAAACAGACAAATATTCAAATTATTTCCAGATATAAAAATGATAAAAGCATTATTAGTGAGCTGGAGTGAGCTAGAGTGAGCTAGAGTGCCTAGAGTACTTAGAGTGCCTAGAGTGAACTAGAGTGAACTAGAGTGAACTAGAGTGAACTAGAGTGAACTAGAGTTGGGGAGAACGTGTAACTACTTTTGATTCAATATTAAGGTAAGCAGCTATTTTCTCAAGTGAAGAGGCATGGTGTCCGATTCCAAGGGCAAAATGGTGAGTGGGCCCTTCCTTTATCCAGTTCTTCAGAAAAGTCCGGACATCAGGTTTGAAGTAACCTCTTGTATTCGTATTTCCTGTCGGAGGTATAGGACCCTTGACTGATTCTCCTTCAGCAATCACAAATTTAAATCTCCCATCATAAGTAGATGATATTGAAAGCATTGTAACAGGACCTTCTTTTATTTTAAACTCAACACCGGCACCTTTTCCGGGTTTGCCATGGTATTTTCTCAGGCTTCTCAGAACAGGCTTGCCATCGGCAATTGATATATTATGCGGACCGTCGTGACCAACAAGCACAAAGCCCTCATTAAAATCCACTGGATGAAATTCAGCAAAGCTCCCCCCTATTCCAAGCCTGTCGAAAATTAAAAGTGCTAAAAGTGTTTTAAGGTCTGATTCACCGCACATTGGAATATGGTTTGCAGTAAGCAGTGAATTTCCTACAATAAGATTTGACATAACCTTCCTGACCTCACTTTCTTCGGGACCATCATAATAATATGCAAGTCCGTCAAGTTTGTTTTCCCCTATAAAGCTGAAGAGGGCCTCACTTACATGAGCGGCTATGTGCAGGTCATCATCGGTGAGCTTCATTGAGATGGGGTCGGAAACCGGATCAGGTGTATCAAAGAAGGACAGAATTTCCTTCTCTGCTTTAACTATATCGCTCTCTGGAACAGCCTGGTAGCATTTCATAAGCTGGTTAGCCTCGCATTGCACAATGTGACTGCCAAACCAGGACGTTATCATTGTATGGTCCGTATGCATATCGAGCATTGCATTTATAGGATGCCCGATATGACCGAGCTGTGCATTTTTCAGATCATGCAGGACTCTTGCAATTCTGCAATATTCTTCAATCTGACTTTCAGCATCAGGATCATCTTCGAGTGTTCCAATTATAACCTCCGGGACCTTTTTTCCCATCCTTACGGCAACACCTGCGAACTCCGGAAGGGAGCAAATATCATCATTGTAAAGCTGCATGTAAGTTGAGGCCTTTGTATAATCCATTGCCTTCATCGGCTGAAGAGCCACCATCACAAGCGGAACCTGCAGGTTCTTAATTATTATCCCGAAAGTACCTGATGTTGCATAGGTCAGCATGTCGCAGAAAACAATATCTGCATTCGCTGCAATTATCTCCCCGTTTTTCCCATAAGCCTTTGATGGTGAGTCAATGATTCCGAAATCAAATACTTCACAATTAAAATTTCTGACTTTTTCAATCAGCTTATTTTGCTTCTGAACCAATTCTCCATATAGGCCGGGAAACTGCTCCCAGTATTTTTCATATCCAACTCCAAAGACACCTATCCGCGGCTTTGATGCTTTCCTGAGTAAATTAAGTTTATCAGACATATTATTATTTTTTAATTCAGTACTTTATAAATAATTATCAGGAAAAGGAAAATTTATTCCTGATATCAGGAATAAGCATTACAAAAACCAGAAATGCCACCGGATACATCAAACCGGCATACCACCACAAGGGTGAATAAGAGAACCTGGTTACAATAAGCCCAATGACAGGATTCAGCACAAGTGACGACAGGGCTCCTGCAGAACCTGAAAGCCCTACTACTGTAGAAGTTACTGCACTTCCGAATATATCACTTATAGAGGTGATATAGTTTGTAATCCATAAGCCGTGCGCAAAGAAGGCCAGGGACATAAAAATGATAATAAGAGTATCGGAATTCAGGAAACCAGCTGTAAGAACCGGCATTGTAAGTGCCGCAGCTGCTCCCATCACTCTTTTGCGTGCTTTATTTGTGTCGTTTGTTCTTCTGAAAATTACATCTGATATCCATCCACCAAGGAAGTTTCCTGCACCAAGGGCAAGAAAAGGAATCCAGAGAATATCGCCTATCGACTCAAGAGAAAATGCCCTGCTTTCATTGAGGTATTTGGGAATCCAGAACATGTAGAAATAAAAAATGGGATCAAGCAGGAATCTTATCACAATAAAAGTAAGAGCCTGCCTGTTTTTAAGCAAAGTAATGAAGGGGACACTTTTATTTTTCGACTTATCCCTGACCGGCATAGCTTCTTCATTAAGCGGCTTTCCAGAGGTAAAGAAGAGCCATATAATCAGCCATATAATTCCAAAGCCCCCTGTTATAAGGAACAAAACTCTCCACCCAAGTGTAACAAGCAGCATGGCACATAAAGGAGGGGCAATTACAGCTCCCAGGGCAGAACCTCCTATTGCTATCCCGTTTGCCAGTGCATGCCGGGCTTTTGGCACCCGTTCAATTACTGCCCTTACTGCTCCCGGGAAACAACCTCCTTCGCCAAGACCCAGTAAAAAACGGAAGAAACCAAAGTGCCAGGCTGATGATGCGATACTGTGCAGCATCGTGGCAAGAGACCAGAATCCAACTGAAATACCAAGACCAAGCCTGCTTCCGTAACGGTCAATAAGCACACCTCCCAAGGTAAACATAATTGCATAGCTTATCAGAAAGCCTGAATTGATAAAACCATATTGGATATCAGACAGGGAAAGCTCTTCCCTTATTTTAATGACTGACACTGACAATACCTGCCTGTCGAGAAAACTCAGGGAGGTGGCAATAAGCAGCAAAAATGCTAAAAACACCCATGAAGGAATACTGAGATTCTTCATTCTTTCAGCGTATTACACTGATTGTCTCAATAGTCACAGGTCCTAATAAGCCTGATTCAGTGAAGGGAACATCCTTCCAGGGAACATAAGTCTTTTCAGTTCCGGGAATCAGGGTATGGGTAATATTTGATTCCGCATATCTTTCATTGTATACGGCATCCCCAATAATTCTGTTACTCCAGGTATTATAGACCTTTACAGTTAAGTAGTTCTCTCCATGAATAACAGCATCAGTAATTTCAAACCGGTGAGGCTTTGTCCAGGACACACCAAGAAGCTTGTTGTTCATCCATACCTCAGCCACCTCTTCAACAGTTCCAAGATCGATAAATATTTTTTTATCGTTCATCGGCTGACGGCCATACCGGAATGTAAATGGCTTTTCATATACTATCTGGCCTGAATATGCCCTGATTTTCATATCATCAACCTCAGCCAGTGATTTGAGGCTGTTCAGCGTGTATGATGAAGGGGCTCCCCTTCCATCGCTGAACCTGAGAGTCCATGGTCCATCCAGATTAATTACAAGCGGGCTTATAACCTTCTTGGACTGGTTCTTGTTTTTCTGGCTGTAGGCTTCGACAGTTCTTATTAGCAAGCCATCCTGCAGATATTCCAGAACAGGAGGATCCTGGGTATCGCTGTTAATACCTGCATAGGTGCGGATTGTTTCTGAATTGCTGAATGCTATTATGCACGAGCCATAAGGAGCAAGGGAAACAGGAAGCTTTACATATTCATTATCAGCAACAAATATCCTGACCGGGACAATATTCCCGCTTTCCGGGTCCCATAGTTGAGGTGTTTTATCTGTCTGTCTGAATCCACATTGCCTTGATATCCATTCACCTGTACTATTTCTTATAAAATAAAAGTCAATGTTTTCCTTTTTATAATGTATGAAATCAAGTATTGATTTGTCATGATCCCTGTAAATAAAATCCGGTTTGACAGTAAGATATTTAAGCATCTCCTCTGGCTCTGTTCCCGTTATTACTGCTCCCTGTGACGAAAGTCGCTTAAGAGCCTGTTCAACTCCCGGACTTCTGAATTTTTCTTTTTCAATAGCAAGCAGGGAAAATGATGATCCGTCAGGAAGGCACAGTTTACCATCCTTTACAAATAGCTTATTTACAAGAATATCACTATTTATTACCTCATAATCATAACCGGGACCAACCCTGAAATGTGCATTTTTCGGAGTGGCTGAATTTGGTACTCTCTCACCATAATACCAGACAACATCTGCCATAAACTTTGAATTCTGGGCAATAAAAGAGACACGTGCCAGGTAATCGAAGAAGGGGCCTGCAACAGGCCACCAGGTCATTACATCGCTGAAATGAGTACCTGCATGGTATACATAGCCCGGATAACGTACAGGAGAAGGGTTATGATTGAACCCGTGAAGAACAACCTTATTCAGACCTTCACAGAAAGCCCTGTCAGCCATAGGTTTAAGGTCATTCGGACCCTCCTGCCAGTGCTGGAATGAGGAGAATGATTCCATCTCAACAATTCCCTTTTCATATATATGTGAGGCTGCAGCCACTTCCTTAACTACCCTGAGTATGTCAATGCTGTCAATGCCGTTATCGTCTTTATAGTAACGCGAATGGTTTATCCAGAATTCTCCTCTTGGAATATCAATTGAACCAAGGGCTTTCAGCGGCTCAGCAGGGCCATTATAAAGCGGATAGCCCGGACCTCCTGCTTCGGAATTGATTTTCAGTCCGTATTTATTGCATATTTCCCTTGCTTTACCATAAAGGTTATTTATCATCAGCTCCGACAGAGTTTTCCGGAAATCAGAAATGACCTTTTCTTTTATTTCTGAGTTAAATAACTCAGGATCAGTAATAAGCGGAAGCAATTTTATAATATCATAACCATTGAGTCTTCTGAATTCATCCCTCATTGAAGAGGTCCAGACAAGCCCTCTTGCTTCATAACTTGCAAGGTATAGGCTCTTCAGGGCTGTTTTTCTGAAATCACCCAGAACCGGCAGCAGACGGTCAAACACATACTGAAAATGCATCTCAACAGCAACTGAATCAAAATGATCAATTGTAAGTCCGGCTGAATAAGGGCTTGGAAGAACAAGCTGCTGGCCCGAATTAGAACAGATATACCTGTAAATATCCCATTCGCCTGCCGGCACTTCCCATCTGAGAATATCGGTATTGTAATCAAAACCTGAGGTCAGATCAACTACAGATGACGAATCAACTGAACCGGGAAGTTTTCCGGCCGGCACTGCAAGTACAGCAAGTTCCTCATAATATGCAGGACGTCCGTTATCATTGTACGGTATCAGTTCTTTTCCCGTACCTCCAACCAGTGATGATTTGGGAAATTTAACCTCGGGGAATGGTAGTTTAGTTTCTATCTTTCCCTGAACTCCGCTGAGACTAACTTTTGAGAAATAAAGAGATTTTCCTGCATGTTCAGGCTTCACCCATGAACCTCCTGCATTCCAGCTGCTGGCAACATTAAGCCCCATTGTCAGTCCCAGACGCCCGGCCTCATTGACAACAGCTTTAATCAGTTTCAGGGATTCATCACTTAAAAAAGCAGGCCCTGCAGGCACCATAGTATCTGATGGGGGAACACCTATCTCAAAGAGGTCAAATCCGCTCAGCCCTGCATCCTTCATTGCTTTCAGCTCAATCTTTGCCCTTACTGTATCTATATGACCATTCAGGCACCAGAAGTAAGCCCTGGGCC
Organism: uncultured Rikenellaceae bacterium; assembly: GCA_964516485.1. Classification (GTDB taxonomy): domain Bacteria; phylum Bacteroidota; class Bacteroidia; order Bacteroidales; family VadinHA17; genus LD21. The sequence continues at coordinate 3,007 of CAZEYY010000084.1, read as the reverse complement.
TGGCTTCAGACGGAGGATTCCTGAAAGCGCCGGCCAGATTTTCATAAACAGACTGCTGTGGAAAAACCCTGAACTGGATCAGGTTAAATGACAAAATGAACAGAATAACAAACCTGTTTTGCATAAGTGGATTTTTTGATTCATAAAGTTAATTAAAACAGAGATACTTTTCCAGCAGGGAAATTTAATTATAGGATAATAGCTGTAAGATAAAGCTGTTAAAATATAGTTAAATGTTTCGTTGTATGTACATAAATGTTTATTTTGCAGGCACTAATGCTTAATATCTCTTTTTTGAAGAAACTATTATACAGTTTAGTTTTAATACTACTTACATCATACGCTCTGCACGGGCAGGTCTCAGAAGCAGACAGATATATACAGGTCAGTGGAATCATATCCGATGAAGCCAACCGGCTGGTTTCAGGCGCAGCAATAATTTCCAAGAAGCTTAAAAGAGGTACTGTCAGTGAATACTCAGGTATTTACTCAATAACAAGCATTCCGGGCGATACTATTTTTTTCAGGGCTCTGGGGTATAAACGCTATCATACAATAGTTCCTTCAAATTATGGAGGCAGGTATGCAAATGTCGATATCAGGCTCGAATTCGATACTGTAAACATTGAAGGCGTTAATATTTTTCCATGGAAGACTTACAGTGAATTTATCAGGGATATTACCCAGGAAAAGCCTGTCGATCCAATAGTACAGAACATGAATGACAATCTGGCCTCAATTTATGTGGCACTGCAGAATGAAATCGGACTGCAGGTAACTCCTGAAGCCGGTTATAAATATGTTATGGAGCAGAATTTCAGTGCACTTACAACAAAGAACCAGTATCCTGTTAACAATCTGCTCAATCCATGGGCCTGGTCAAAATTCATAAAAGGGGTAAAAAACGGATTGCTCAAGAATCAGAAATTCAAAAAACCTGAAGAGGCAAGAGTCAGGAAGAAGATGAAATCCAAATCAGATTAAAAGGCGCACGACACACGACGCAAGGCGCAAGATTCTAAAGCTCAGGCATATCAGGTTCCCCTCCCTGGAGATCCCGATAGTTATCGGGAGGTTAAGGTTAAGGTTAAGGTTAAAAACCCGGATTATACAACCTGTCTTTGAAGGCGATATCATTCAGGTACTTACGCGGACGCCGGACCTCATCTTTCCTCAGGACTTCCGGAGGCAGGTTCTCTCCGGAACCGAGATAACCAGCAGCAATCATTGTAAGCGGCTCAACATCATCACTCAGATTAAAATGCTTCCTTACTTTTTCAACAAAAAAGCCCCCCATCTGGTGAACATAAATATCGAATGCAAGAGCCTGAAGGGATAGATTGGCAACAGCCATGCCTGTGTCGTACAAAGCAAACCTGTTCACTTTTCCGTTATGTGTAAACCGTGTTCTGGCCATTGCTATTATTATTGCATAGGCATTTTTTGCCCATGCCTGGTTTGACTCTTCCATAAAATCGAGATAGGAATTGAAGATGCTTTCATCCTCTCGTGTTGTGTAAACAAACATCCATGGCTGCTCATTGAAGCACGATGGTGCCTTTCCCGCCGCTTCAAGCATAGCCTTAAGCCTGAATTCCTCAATATTGTTCTTTGAAAAAGCGTAAGGACTCCAGCGTTCCCTTATTATCTCGAGCGTAAGTTCTGTTTTCATATATAGCCTGAAGAATTTAATTATACTGCTACTGTGGCCGGGCAAAGGTAATAATTTATAATTTTGACCCTGTATGAAAAACTATGATGGCAGGATTGTGGGAATACTGGGAACGGTGATATTTCATCTTATTGCCGCGATCATTTTCATGTCCTTTCAAATCAGGTCGTTAAAGGTTGAGACAAGAGATATGTTTGCAATTGAGTTTATTCCTGAAGAGATAAAAACCGAGAATGAGCTGACAGAAATTCCTGTTACGACAATAGAAAGAGTCCTTCAGGGTGATGAGGAGATGCTCAATATTGCCAGGAATCTTGCTAAAAAGGCTGATCCGAGAATTAACAAGGACGATTATATTGATCAGGTGAAGGAAGAGCTTATAAAAAGCGGGAAGCTTAATGCCAGCAATTATATTGATGAACAGAAGCAGAAAGCCCAAAATCCAGATGAAAACCTGGCCTTCAAAGATGAATCAAGGGTAAAGGACACAGAGGACAAACCTGCCGAATCGCAGCAGATGGCGGCAAACTACGATGGCCCCACCAGAATATATTACGAACTGGCCAACCGGACACACACCTATCTTCCGATACCTATATATAAATGCCAGGGATCAGGAAAGGTAGCGCTAAGCATAGAGGTAAACCAGAGAGGTTCAATTGAAAAGACCCTTGTTATAGGAAGTCAAAGCACTACAACAGACCAGTGCCTTATTGAAGCAGCCGTGCGAGCAGCTGAAATAACAAGGTTCAACTCCGACATGAATGCCCCAAAAATACAGACAGGCACTATCACTTATCATTTTGTGGCTCAGTAGCCGGAACATTTTTACTAAATTTCATCAGACTTTATATTTTTCCCGGTCGAATCATAATTAAAATTCAATGGAAAAAATTTACCTGAAAAAAAGCTACCTCCCATTTTCAATTGCTGCAATAATTATCTCTGCAGCTGATATGATCTTTGGTATCCATATATTGATAAAGGAATCAAACATGCCATCGGGAGATAAAACAGAAGGCATAATGCAAGCAGCATTTTTTATCTTGCAGGGCATTATTTTCATCGTCTGGAGCAGTATCTACCTTTATAACAGAAAATACTACATAAGATGGACTGAAAACGAAATTGAAATGCTTCTTCCCGGATCAAAAAATATTATAATCATACCGGTAACAGAGATTATTGAAGCTAATGTCAGACTTTTTGAAATTGAATTGTCTCTGACCGGAAAAACAATAAAACTTGATCTCAATTCACTAAATGACAATGATTTAATAAAAATCAAATCATTCATTGGAAAAATAAAAGCTGAGAAAGAAAAAAAATAAGGAA
>CAZEYY010000083.1:0-16357 GCA_964516485.1 uncultured Rikenellaceae bacterium | reverse complement strand
ACTTTCAGGATGATTAAATTTGCCATAACAGGCAAATATCCGGACTTATGAAGCATTACTTTGTAGCAAATATCAGAATCCACAATAAGACAGAGTACCAGAAATACCTCGATAAGGTTGATGCCGTATTCGCAAAATTCAACGGAAAATATCTGGCTGTAGACTCTTCCCCCCTGCTTCTTGAGGGCGAATGGTCTTATTCAAAGACTGTAATAATTGAATTCAGAAGTAAAAAGGATTTTGAGAACTGGTACAATTCAGATGAATACCAGGCAATACTGAAACACAGGCTGAAGGCTTCAGATTGTGACACAATTCTCATTAAAGGAATCGAATAGGATGTGTATTTAAGTATTCTGCCCCGGCAGTATTACGAAAGCCGGTAAGCAGTGAGATACAGGAAAACCCGGGTAATGATTATTTGCCCGGGTTTTTTAATTATACATAGTTACCTTAATCTATAAGACATTTGTTTCAGAATTAAAAAACAAAATGAAAATGGAAACAGGAAAACTGATAAAAGAATTAAGGATCAAAAAAGGCATGACTCAGGAAGAACTGGCTGATAAAACTGAAGTTAGTGCCAGAACAATTCAGCGAATTGAAAATGGGGAGGTAGACCCGCGAGCATATACTCTTCAAATGATTGCAAAAGCACTGGATGTCGATTTTAGTTTGTTTGTAGAAAATGAATCAGAGGAAAAACAGGAAACTCAGAAGATTGGCAGCAACAATTGGTCTGCCCTTATTCATCTAAGTGGAATAATACCGTTAATCTTTCCGACAATAGTATTATGGAATAATAAAAAAGACAAAACCAAAGATGAGCTAAACCATTTTCGTGCTGCTATTTCTATGCAGTTATGCATTTGGGTGATTAGTCTTGTTGGTCTGTGGATTTATTGGAAAACTAATATACCTGTACCGCTTATAGGTGTATTATTTGTTGGTGGCTTAATATCCATAATGAATACGATTTTTGTATTGAATGGGAAGCCTTATATAAATCCATTTATAAAAAGTGGAGAAACAAATTAAAAAAAAGCACATACGTCCAACATGCGGTATGGGTCATGCGATCGAACTCCGGGATAATTTGGCGGATACAAAATAAATACTTATCTTTGACGTTAGTAACGTTTAACGGAACATGATAATCTCCTTTGGATCTAAGGAAACTGAAAAAATATGGAATGGTGACAGAGTAAGAAACCTGTCCTATGACATACAACAAATTGGACGACGTAAATTAAGAATGTTAAATAACTCTCAGAATTTAATGGACTTAAGAATTCCGCCTTCCAATAAACTAGAAAAGCTCTCTGGAAAAATGAGTGACTTTTACAGCATCAGGATTAATGATCAATGGAGAGTAGTATTCAAATGGGAAGACGGTAATGCAAATGAAGTAACAATTATTGACTATCATAAATAAAGGATATGGAAAGACTATCAAATATTCACCCGGGAGAGATCCTTTTAGAAGAATTTCTTAGACCGCTTAATATCTCGGCATATAAACTCTCCAAAGACATCGGAATTCCTCAGACCAGGACTTCTGAAATAATCAAAGGCAATAGAAGTATAACTGCTGATACAGCCTTAAGACTAAGCTACTATTTTGGCAATTCTGCAAAATTCTGGTTGGGATTACAGAACGACTTTGACCTTGAAGAAGAGAAAAAGATCAAAGCCCGGGATTTAAAAAAAATCAAGAGAATTCAGGAGCATGCTGCCCAGACATAAAAATAACAGCACGAACCCATAATACGGACAGTTTATCGTCCACTTAGTAACCTTGTACCGTGACACATTATCGGTCCGCCAGCCGGCGGATGCCCGGTGCTGCGTCAGGTAACACTTACTACAACAACCGCCAGGCCATTATGCGTCATGCTTGTGAGACATTATAACTCTGAAGAAATCTGTAAAAAACTAACTTGCAAAAGCAAGCTTTGAAAACTCATATAGAAAATGGCTGACAAAAAAAGAACCTGGAAATTTTGGGCTTCAAGAACCTTTTTAATCCTTTTGGCATTTGGAGTCTTTTGGTTAATTAACCTGATTTGGTTTCGCCCATTAGATATTCGGCACTTTTACGACAGAACTTTCGTAAGGCTTGTCTTGCAAAGCCCGGAAACTGTTACCCAGTTAGGCATCCCTGTTTTGTACAATTTGACAAAGGACGAGTGGGATGATGTATCTGATGCCCATCTCTGGAAGAGTTTTCTGCAGACCAGGGAGGATTACGCCACTCTGTTAAGCTACGATTTTGCCAGACAATCGCAGGCAAACCAGCTTAACACAAAAATCCTCCGTACTTACTTAAAGAACGAGGTTGACGGTGAAGAATTTTTTTACCACAACTACCCGGTCAGTCAATTTGGGGGCATACAAAGCAGCTTACCCGGTTTACTGACAAGCAAACATAAATTAGCGGGTAAAAGTGATATAAAAGGCTATATCGCCCGGCTGGAAGGTTTTGAAATCAAATTTGACCAGGTACTTGAAGGTCTTAAAATCAGAGAACAAAAAGGTATTATTCCTCCAAAATTTGTAATCGGGCGGGGAATTGATGAAATGAGAGATTTTACAGGCAAAGGGGTTGAGAGCAATATACTCTATACCAACTTTAAGGAGAAAGTTGCCGGGATTAATGACCTATCGGCAGAAGAAAAATCGGTTTTTACTCATCAAGTGGTCCATGCTATACAAACATCCGTATTCAATGCATACCAGAAACTCATAGCTTACCATGAAATGCTGTATACAAAAGCGACCACGGACGATGGCGTTTGGAAATTACCCAATGGAGATGCCTACTACAGGTACCAGTTGAAAGTAAATACAACTACTGATTTAAACCCTGAAGACGTATATCAGACAGGCTTAAAGGAAGTGGAGAGAATTGAAAAAGAGATGCGGGCAATCCTTAATAATGAAGGATATATTGATATGACTAAAACCATCGGGGAAATTATCCAGAAAATAAATATGGAAGAGCGTTTTCTTTTTCCGGAAAGTGACAAAGGAAAAGCGATGGTATTGGCGGAATATCAGCGAATTATTGACGTAGCGGATGAAGAATCGGACCTGGCTTTTGATATTCGCCCCAAAGCGTCTCTTACTGTGGAACGGATGCCAGAATTTAAAGAAGCCGGCGAAGCAAAAGGCAGCTATTCCAGCCCCGCTATGGACGGTTCAAAAGGTGGTGTTTTTTATATCAATCTCAGAAAGGTTTCCGAACATCCAAAATATAGCATGAAAACACTTGCTTACCATGAAGGCATCCCGGGGCATCATTTTCAGAAAGGCATTCAGACAGAATTAAAAGGTTTGCCTGTTTTTCGCAAGGTAGTCCCATTTACAGCATATACAGAGGGCTGGGCATTGTATGCAGAACAACTGGCTTACGAATTGGGCTTTTATAAAAATGACCCATGGGGTAATCTTGGCAGATTGCAGGCGGAAATGTGGCGCGCCTGCCGATTAGTAGTGGATGCTGGTATTCATTATAAAAAATGGACCCGTGAAGAAGCCATTAAGTATATGGTAAATCATACGGGTATGAGCGAGAGTGAAACAATTACAGAAGTTGAGAGGTATATTGTCAATCCGGGTCAGGCCTGTGCCTATAAAATTGGTATGATGAAAATTCTTGAATTGCGGGAAAGAGCAAAATATGCCCTGGGCAATAAGTTTGATTTACAAACATTTCACAGGGTGATTTTGAAGGATGGTTCCGTTCCGCTGGATGTTTTAGAAGAAAATGTGGAGAATTATATAAACGCGCAAAAGAAAAATTAGCACGACCTCATAATACGCGGTATAGATATGAAACAAATTAAACTTCGCTTATCCATCTTTCTTTTATGTCTGCTTCACCTTTTTCTGGGTATTAATGGTTTAATTGGAGGAACACTTCTGGTAATAAAAACTGATGGCTCTCTGCTAGGTATGCAATCTGACTGGTTAAAGAATTCTCCATTCTCAACTTATTTTATTCCCGGATTGTTACTGGCCTTTTTTCTTGGAGTTATTCCATTGATAACATTTATTGGAATAATATCAAAAAGAAACTGGAGAGTGACAAATGTATTTAACATATACAGGAATAGTCACTGGTCATGGTCCTTTTCATTATATACAGGAATCATAGCAATCTCCTGGATAACTATTCAGCTTGTGTTGACACAATATTTCTGGATTCAACCAATAATTATATTCACCGGTCTTTTTATTATAATCATAAGCTTGTTACCAGTAGTCATGAAACACTTTGAATCGGCCGGTAAAGCATAACAAACTCTCAGGAATAGAAAATTCAGGTAAAACATAAAAATAAATAAGGAAACCCCATGCAGAAAAAGGCTTTAGTTGTAATTGACATTCAGAATGACATTACCAAAAACTACAAAGAAATCATTGACAATGTTAACCAGGCAATAGACTGGGCAGCGGAAAATGAAATTCATGTCGTCTACATAAGGCATTATAACTTATCTGAAGGCACAAGGACTTTCAAACCCAATACCCGTGGGTCTGAATTAGTCCCGGAAATGAAAATAGTCTCCGGAAACATTTTTGAAAAATCAAAAGGCAACGCATTGACAAGCGAAGATTTTGCAGACTTCATCAGGAAAAATGAAATAAACGAATTTTACATTACGGGAGCAGACGCCATTGCCTGTGTGAAATCAACCGTATTCAATATGTGTAAGGAAAACTACAAAGTCACAGTCCTGTCAGATTGTATTACGAGTTATGATAAAAGGAAAATTGACGAAATGTTGAATTATTACAAAAAGAATGGCAGCCAGATAATTAATCTGAAGGACTTGTCAGATTCTAAGTAAAGATGCCAGCAACTGACAAGCTATCACACGCCAGTCTTAAGCCGCTAAAATTAAAAAAGCCCCGACTTTATTAATTGTCAAGGCTTTAAGCATCTTTTTTTGTTGACCCATCAGGTCTCGAACCTGAACTCTTCAGAACCAAAATCTGACGTGTTGCCAATTACACCATGGGTCAGTTCAGCTGATTGCGCTGCAAAAATATGATTTTTTTTGATTTGGGCCAGAAATATGCTCAGAGATGCAGAAAGGCTATCCTGAAATCACTTCTTTCCCTCCTGTATCAGGTCATATACTCCCTTGTCAAGCTCCTCAACCTCAATCATCCTGAACGGACATGTAACAAGCGATTTCAGTATGAATCCCAGCTCCTTCATGTCCTCATCACCCTCTTCATAATACCAGGCAATTGATGCATTCATCGATATTTCCCTTACCTGCGACACTTCCTTGAGTATAGTATAGATCCATTTCATTGAAGCGGTGTTAATATACTCAAAACCAAGGATTATTTTCGTTGATCCCCTGTATTGCTTGGCGTATTCAGTGATCCAGGCATGAACGGTGCGATAGAAATCTCCGGGATTTTCGGGGATTGACCTTCCCATTATAAAAATCCTGCCGTTTTCAAGAATGATCCACGGGGTTCTCTTTGTAATTTCATTTATATGCTTCTCAGGGTAGGCCATCCTTCTTCTGTTCTAATTTTATTAACCGGCAGTCGGGGTATAAACTGCCCTAAGGGTTTTTGTGAAATCGCAACATGTAAAATTATGAAAAGAAGGCAATTTTCCAAATGCTACCTTGTAACATTCTGATTGAAAAGCGTAGGTTCGGTCTCTTCCCATAGCGTAGGATGCTCTTCCTCAAACCTTTTTACAATTGCTTTCATGATTGTAGCCCTGAGAAATTCCGATTTATTCTTCACCCTGTACCTGCTGCAGTATATGCCTAGAGCCCTCAGCTCCCTGTTGTTGAGCATGAGCGAAAGCCGGTTGTTTCTCCGTAACCGGTCCTCCTTGTATATTGCCCTGCGACCGTCCATTATGAACTTATGAGTGCTAATTTATAAAAAGTGTCCGGCAGCAGGGAACAGCAGGCAGCTGAGTTTTTAACACAAAAAAAACAGTCAGCCTTTATATAGCTGACTGTTTGTCTTTTATGATATTAACAACTTTCTTGTTGCGGCCCTTCAGCCCTTTCGTCTTTAAGCCTTTACGTCTTATTTCTATGCTTTGCCTGCGCTTCCGAGCACATTTAAAACCTTGTGCTTGTAAAGCTCCTTCAGTTTATCGCGTGCAGGACCCAGATAGTTGCGCGGATCAAATTCACCCGGTTTCTCAACAAACACCTTGCGGATGGCTGCTGTCATTGCCAGACGGCCGTCACTGTCGATGTTGATCTTGCATACAGCTGATGCAGCAGCTCTTCTGAGCTGATCTTCGGAAACACCTGCTGTGTTTTCCATCTTGCCGCCATATTTGTTAATCTCAGCAACAATATCCTGAGGTACTGATGAGGCTCCGTGAAGAACGATCGGGAAACCCGGTATGCGCTTTTCACACTCCTCAAGGATATCAAAACGCAGAGGGGGAGGAAGTTCTCCCGGCTTAACCTTGAATTTGAAGGCTCCGTGAGATGTTCCTATTGATATTGCAAGTGAATCAACACCGGTTTTCTTAACGAAATCCTCAACCTCCTCGGGGCGTGTATATGAAGTGTGTTCCGATGAAACCTCATCTTCAATGCCTGCAAGAACACCAAGTTCTCCCTCAACAGTAACATCATGCTTATGGGCAAACTCAACAACCTGCTTTGTAAGCCTTACATTTTCCTCGTATGGGAAATGTGATCCGTCAATCATCACTGATGAAAATCCTGTTTCAATACAGGCCTTGCATGTTTCGAAAGTGTCACCATGGTCGAGGTGAAGCACTATAGGTATAGCATAGCCAAGCTCCTTAGCATACTCAACAGCTCCCTTTGCCAGATACTGCAGGAGAGTCTGGTTTGCATACTTCCTTGCACCCTTCGACACCTGCAGAATAACAGGTGATTTAGTCTCAACACAGGCGCTTATGATTGCCTGAAGCTGCTCAAGGTTGTTGAAGTTAAAAGCAGGTATAGCATATCCGCCCTTAACGGCATTCCTGAACAACTCCCTCGAATTGACCAGTCCTAATTCTTTATAATGTAACATATCTTTATGTTTTTAAATGAGTCGCGAAAGTTAGAGATTTTAGCTTTCAGCGCAAAAATATTTGGGAAAAATTTATTTACAGATACTTATATATTAATTATCTTCGTTGGCTCAATTTTGAACCATTCGATAACATAAATGTGAAATGTCATCGTTATAAATATAAAGCCTGCCTGCAGGCAGACGTGTTTCGCTCAAATCAGTCTTCTATGAAAAAGTGCTTTACATTATTATCCCTGCTCCTTATTCTGATAAACGGGGAAGTATTCTCCCAGAAGAAGGTATGGACCCTTGACGAATGTATTTTCTATGCTATTGACAACAACATCCAGATAAAACAACAGGGCCTTCAGACTCAGTATCAGAAAAACGCTCTCGATCTTTCAAAGTACAAACTACTGCCAACGCTTAACGGATCAGGTTCACAGAATTATTCCTGGGGCCGTTCTCTCGACCAGACAACTTACGAATATGTCAAGGACCAGAGAGTAATTTCAAATAACTTCTACCTCGGCGGCAGCATGACCCTTTTCAGCGGCCTGCAGAATTACAATTCAATAAAGAAATATGAATATGAACTGCTTGCAGGTGAACAGGATCTGCAGAACATCAGGGAGAACATTTCACTTACTGTTGCCCTCAATTACTTGCAGATACTTCTTAACAAGGAACTTGTGTCTGCCACAAATGAGCAGTTGCAGATAAGCCTTCAGCAGATTGAAAAAACAAGAAAGCTTGTTGATGCAGGCAGTGTGGCCCTTGGAAACCTTCTGCAGATAGAAGCCCAGGCAGCACAGGAAGAGGTGCAGCTTGTTAACATGCAGAACCAGCTCGATATCTCATACCTCGATATCACCCAGTTGCTTGAACTGAAGACACCCGAAGGTTTTGAAATTGTTGTACCGGGCATAAGCATCGATTCAAATGCGGTTATAGGGGAATCAATTGACGATATTTTCCAGATAGCTCTGGGAACCAGGCCTGACATCAAAGGCCCTGAATTGCTGCTTTCTGCACGGGAATATGACCTTAAAGTGGCAAAAGGCGGCAGGAGTCCAAAGCTTAGCCTGAACCATTCCGTAACAACCGGTTACTCTGACCTCAGGAAAAAAATTCTTGGCCTTGATCCGAATACAGGAGAGGTAATCTACGGCAACTACTCTTTTGCCGATCAGTTTTCCGACAACAGGAGTTACCAGCTTGGCCTCAGCCTCAGTATCCCAATCCTTAACGGCTGGCAGGTTAACAAGAATATTGCCAACTCAAAACTTAATATCGAAAACAGCAGGTATGCTCTCGACGGAGCAAAAAAACAACTGTACAAAAACATACAGCAGGCTTATGCCGATGCATCTGCAGCGCTTAAGAAATATACGGCAAGCGGAAAGGCTGTAAAATCAATGCAGGAATCCTTCAGGTACACCGAACAGAAATTCAATGTCGGACTTGTGACACCTGTCGATTATAATGCTTCAAAAACACAGCTCCTTAAAGCCCAGTCCGACCTGGCTCAGTCGAAGTATGAATACATCTTCAAGACAAAGGTTCTTGATTTTTACAGAGGCATTCCTTTAAGTCTTACAAATCAGTAAATCAATAGCTCATAGAATCATGAAACCCTCATGTAATGCATACACAACCGAGCTTGCGAGCTCAGCGAAGCTAAACACGTAAAAATATAATCTGTGGGTTCCATCATTCAATTAAAATCAAAATTATATTATGATGAAAAACAATAAGATACTTAAAATATTACTGCCGGCTGTCCTGGTGCTTATAATATTTGCCATTATCGGAAAGAAGCAGGGCTGGTTCGGAAAAGCTGCAATGGTGAAGGTTGCCGTTGAAAAAGCTGAACGACGTACAATCATCGAGACAATTACGGCTAACGGTAAAATACAGCCTGAGAAAGAGGTTAAGCTTACACCTGACGTATCGGGTGAGATTGTTGAACTGACAGTTAAAGAGGGCGACCAGGTCCAGAAGGGACAACTATTACTCAGAATTAAACCTGACACATATATTTCGCAGAAGGACAGGTCAACAGCTGCAATAAGTTCAGCCCGCGCACGTCTTGCACAGGCTGAAGCCCAGTTCCTGCAGGCAGAACTCTCATTTAAGAGAAACAAACAGCTGTATTCAGAACAGACAATTTCAAAATCGGAATACGAACAGGCTGAAGCATCACATTCTGTGGCTAAAGCCGAGGTCGATGCAGCTAAATTCTCAGTTACAAGCGCTGAAGCCTCATTGAAGGAGGCAAATGAAAACCTCATAAAAACATCAATTTATGCACCCATGACTGGTACTGTATCAATGCTTCTTGTGGAACTTGGCGAAAGGGTTGCTGGAACAAACCTGATGGCTGGAACAGAAATGCTGAGGGTGGCCGACCTTTCAAGGATGGAAGCCCAGGTTGAAGTCAATGAGAATGATATTGTCAGGGTGGAACTTGGTGATACTGCTTCAATTGAGGTGGATGCCTATCTTGATAAAAAATTCAAGGGCATAGTCACCGAGATAGCCAACTCTGCAAAAACAACAGGCGTATCAGCCGACCAGGTCACAAACTTTGATGTCAAGATACTCGTGCTGCCAGAGTCGTATGCCAGCCTCACTGCCGGCGGTACAATAAACCCCTTCAGGCCGGGAATGTCGGCAACTGTCGAGATTCAGACTGAGATCAGGGATAAAGTAATAACAGTACCCATACAGTCTGTGACAACTCGCTCCGACACTACAAATGTCTCCACGGGAAAAACAAAACAGGATGACGAGCTCCGCACCCTTGTTTTCATAACAGATGGCACACGTGCTCTTGCAAAAGATGTAAAAACAGGTATCCAGGATAATAATTACATTGAGATCACTTCAGGGATTGAGGACAGTGTAAGGGTTATCTCGGCGCCATTCAGCGCGATAAGCAAAAAGCTTTCTGACAGTACTCTTGTTGAGATTCTTAAGAAAGAGGAACTCTTCAGGATAAAATAAGTACCATTGCTATCAGATGATTATCTGCATTGAAACGGCGACCAATTTATGTTCAGTTGCCCTGTGCTCTGATAAGGAAGTAATCTCATTGCGCGAAAGCAATGATCAGCGCACACATGCCTCCATGCTCACAGTTTTTATTGACGAGGTGCTGAAGGAAAGCGGCATTAAAGCCGGAGATCTCGGCGCGGTGGCTGTCAGCAAGGGACCGGGGTCCTATACAGGTCTGAGAATAGGAGTTTCAGTTGCAAAGGGAATAGCCTTTGCCGCTTCAATCCCCCTCATCGGAATTGAAACTACACTCTCGATGTTCCATGGCATGAAGAGCAGGCTCGAAGGGGAAAAAGACATGAATGACAATACCCTTCTATGCCCCATGCTCGACGCGAGGAGGATGGAGGTTTATACGGCCCTGTACTCATCATCATCGGGAAAAATAAGGGATATATCTGCCGAAATAATAACTGAAGCTTCATTCAGTGACATTGATATTGCCAGGCGGATTGTCTTTTTCGGCGACGGAGCGGAGAAATGCAGTAAGGTTATTGGCAGAAAAAACTCCGTCTTCATAAAGGATTTCAGCATGTCAGCCTCTTACATGAGAATACCTGTCTTTGAAGCTTTTTCAAAAGGTCATTTCGAGGATCTTGCTTATTTTGAGCCTTTCTACCTTAAAGATTTTATTACAACGACTCAACGTAAAAACATACTTTGAAAAACGGCACAAAAGATGCTGTATATCTGAAAAATGAGAAAGCTTGCCTACATATTGCTGACCGGTTTATTTGCATACCAGGCAGGATTCAGTCAGCCCACAACATACAAGCCGGGCGAAGCTGTCTATTACACAATACATTACGGCCCTATAAGTGCGGGTGAGGCATCCCTTGTGCTTAAGGAATCAAAATACAAAGGAGCAACAGTATGGCATTCAAAGCTTATTGGCAAAACAACCGGGATGGCCGATGCTCTCTTCAAGGTGCTTGACAGCTATGAAAGTTATATGGATCCTGTTACGGAACTGCCTGTATTCACAATCAGAAACATCCGCGAGGGAAGATACAGGAAATACAATGAAGTGGCCTTTGATCATGTCACGAGGAAAGACTCAGTTATCCTGATGAGCGACCTTACAGGAAAACACATGGCCCAGAAAGGCATACTCGATATTATTTCCTGCTTCTATTATTTCAGGGACAATATTCTTACTGTCAGAAAAGACCTTAAGGAAGGGGATATGATAACCCTCACAACCTGGTTCACTGACGAACTTTATCCGGTGAGGCTGAAATATGTGAAAACAGAAGAGGTTAAAACGAAGCTGGGGAAGATAAAATGCCATAAGTTCAACCCTGTCACTGAAAAGGGAAGACTGTTCAAAACAGAGGAAGATGTATCATTCTGGTTTACTGCTGATAAAAATTATTTACCAATTAAAATCCGTTTTGATATCTTTGTCGGGGCTTTTACAGTTGAAATTACAAACTATGAGGGGCTTGCATACCCACTTGATATAAAAAATTAGATAACTTAAATAAATACTGAGAAGATAAGATTTTATGGCAACGACTGCAGATTTCAGGAACGGACTGGTTATTGAATATAACAATGACCTCTATACAATTGTACAATTCCAGCATGTTAAACCGGGTAAAGGTCCCGCTTTTGTAAGGACAAAACTTAAAAACCTCAAAACAGGAAGAGTAATAGACAATACCTTCTCATCGGGAGTTAAAATTAATGTTGCGCGTGTTGAAAGACGCCCGTACCAGTATCTTTATAAAGACGATGTAGGCTATTACTTCATGCACATGGAAACTTATGAGCAGATACATGTCGACAGCGTCCTTATCGAGAATCCCGAATTCCTCCTTGAAGGTGCAAACGTTGAAGTCGTTGTTCATGCCGAGACAGAAACAGTGCTTACAGTCGATCTGCCGCAGTTTGTTGTTATGGAAGTTACTTATTCAGAACCGGGCTTAAGGGGCGATACTGCCACAAACACCCTCAAACAGGCTACAGTTGAAAACGGATCGATAATTATGGTTCCACTCTTTGTTAATGTCGGGGATAAAATTAAAATTGACACCCACGATAAAACTTATGTTGAAAGGGTAAAAGCTTAGCTCTTCAACATAGCTTAAAATGCAAAGATGGACAGGCTTAAAATCAACAAATTCAAACTGGATGCATTGCTCGACATCACTTTGTCAATCAATGCAAACCTGCCTGTCGATGAGCTACTTGCAAAATATGAAAGCATTCTCAGGGACAATCTGAGTATTGGCAAAATCCTTATTTACAAACGCTCCAATACCTGGGAATGCATCCTCAACGGAGGCTTTTCAAAAAAGCTTGAATCAGTGGACGTTGAGAAGAATCTCCTCAAAATAACAGAGATCTCCTTTGATGCCGATAAAATGGGCTTTGAAGGCGTTGATATAATAGTTCCTGTTTTCAATAACAATGTCCCGATTGCCTACGTATTTATCGGGGATATTGAAGAAGAGGGAGAAGGGATGAGCCCTGTGATCAAGCACCTTAACTTCATCCAGACCTTTTCAAGCATTATTATAGTTGCAATAGAAAACATGAGGCTTTTCAGGGAGAGCCTGCGGCAGGAAGCTCTGAGAAAAGAGCTTGAGCTTGCTGCAAGGATGCAGAAGATGCTTATTCCCGATAACAACTCAATGCCCAAAAATCCCCGGTTAATTGTCCATGGCTTCTATTTCCCGCATTATGAAGTCGGTGGCGATTATTACGACTGCCTCAGACTGTCGGACACTAAAACAGGCTTCTGCATTGCCGATGTGTCGGGAAAAGGTATTTCCGCGGCAATTCTGATGTCGAATTTCCAGGCCAGCTTCAGAGCTCTCTTCACACACGACATCCCGCTTGAAACACTTATAAACAAGCTTAATTCGATAGTTGTCACGAATGCTGCAGGCGAAAAATTCATTACATTTTTCGTTGCCAGATACGACACTGCAACAGGTATTCTTGAATACGTCAATGCCGCACACAATCCGCCGGTGGTTTACAATACAGTTACGGGCGAAGTGCTGCATCTTCACGCCTCATGTGTGGGAATAGGAATGCTTGATGAGATCCCGAATATTAAAAAGTCGGAACTTAATATAAGCGACACTTCAAAAATTGTGTGTTATACCGACGGGCTGTCAGAGCTTAAGGGAGATGACGGCAAGGACATCGGAACTAAAGTTATAATCAGACATATATCAAATACCAGCCCTGTTGAAGGTAACATCAGGGAGATGATTAAGGAGCTGGGGCTGCCTGACAATAATCCCTATACCTTTGACGATGTATCAATAATTGTGGCTGACCTTCCCAGGCACCTCAAATAATCTTAATAAGGAAGTAATTCTTTTTCCCCTTCTGAACAAGAAGGTACTTGTCATTGAGGAGTGACTCACTGCCAATCTTTTCATCGGGATTTTCAACCTTGGCCTTATTGATGCTCAGTCCGCCGCCCTGTACAAGCCTGCGCAGCTCTCCCTTCGACGGGAAAACCTGGGTATGACCGGCACAGAGATCAGCTATTGTAACACCGCTTTCGATGGTAGATCTTCCCACATCAAAAACAGGAACTCCTTCAAAAACTGACAGGAAGGTGCTTTCGTTCATTTTCTTCAGGGACTCTGTAGTTCCTTTTCCGAAAAGGATCTGGGAAGCCTCAACAGCTCCTTCATAATCCTCCCTTGAATGCACCATCACCGTCACCTCTTCAGCCAGTCTTCTCTGAAGAAGACGCTCATGAGGAGCCTTATTATGCTCGTTTATAATATTGTCTATCTCCTCTTTCCCGAGGATTGTGAAGATCCTGATATACCTTGCTGCATCCTCATCCGACACATTCAGCCAGAACTGGTAGAACTGGTAAGGAGTTGTTTTCTCCGGATCGAGCCAGACGTTTCCCGATTCTGTCTTGCCGAATTTGCTGCCATCAGCTTTTGTAATAAGCGGACAGGTAAGCGCATAGGCTTCTCCCCCTGCCTTTCTGCGTATCAGCTCAGTTCCCGTGACTATATTTCCCCACTGGTCCGAGCCTCCCATCTGAAGCTTGCAGCCATGACTGTTAAAAAGATGCAGGAAATCAGTGCCCTGAACAAGCTGATAGGAAAATTCGGTGAATGACATCCCTTCCTTTGACTCTGAACCTATCCTTTTCTTAACAGAGTCTTTCGACATCATGTAGTTGACAGTGATATGCTTGCCTATTTCCCTTATGAACTGCAGAAAGGAATATTCCTTCATCCAGTCGTAATTGTTCACCATTAAAGCCCGGTTTGACCTGTCGGACTGGAAATCAAGAAAATGCGAAAGCTGTTTCTTTATTGCATCCTGGTTTTTTCGGAGTGTGACCTCGTCAAGAAGGTTTCTTTCCTCCGATTTACCTGAAGGATCGCCTATCATTCCTGTCGCTCCTCCAACAAGAGCAATTGGTGTGTGGCCTGCCCTCTGGAAATGTACAAGCAGCATCACCTGCACCATGTGACCTATGTGAAGGGAGTCAGCAGTGGGATCGAAACCTATATAACCTGAAGTCTTTTCCTTACTTAGTAATTCTTCCGTTCCGGGCATGATATCGTGAATCATGCCTCGCCATTTCAGTTCATCAACAAAATTCATTCTGCAAAGTTTTGGACTGCAAATATACTAAAAGGCTTATATTGCAACCTCCTCCGACTTCTTTTTAAACCTGTCGAAGCTCTGATCGAGCCCCCCCTCGCCTATTATCGGGAATATTGCAGGTGCAATGTCAGATATGGGATTATAGAACATTGACTCTTCTATCTTGTCTTTTGGCAGGAAAGGTCTGCGGGAATCAATTGAATTTAAAACGACGAAGATTACGCTCAGTATGAGCACCGACTTGATAAGGGAAAAAAGAATCCCGAGCAGCTTATTTACAAAACTGAGGGCTGTTGCATCTATCACCTTGTCGACAATGATGCCGATAAAATGTATCAGCACAACAATTATCCCGAAGGTTACAAGGAAGGCCACGATCCCTACATACTGACCTGACATGTCGAAGTAATCATAGAGTTTTGCAGCTGTAAATGAGGAGAATTTAATTGCGCCCCAGATTCCCAGGATAAGAGCTGCAAGCGAAGCTATTTCCTTTACAAGGCCGTTTGTAAAGCCTGATATCATTGACAGGGCCAGGATTATAACGATTACCAAATCGATCCAGTTCATATATTTTTGTGTTAACAGGATCAAAGATAGTTTTTTTCATATTGGAAAGAAAGCGGGGACGGCACACGGCGAACGACGAAGGGCGAATTTACAAACGTAAAAACCCCCATCCTGGGGGGATGTTGAAAAAGTCAGAATCATTTAACCACAAAGGACACAAAGTAAATACACAAAGATCACAAAGAATTAATATTCTGCGATTTACCTTTGAGTTCCCTTTGTGCGAACTTAGTGCACTTTGTGGTTATAAATACTTTCAAGGCAACAAGACCTTTACATTATGATAATACCTGTCTATTTGATAAAAGCAAAAAATAATATATTTTTGCACCGGATTTGGTCCCATAGTTCAATGGATAGAATGGAGGTTTCCTAAACCTTAGATTCAGGTTCGATTCCTGGTGGGACTACAATTTGACCCTGTAATCAATTGAATTACAGGGTTTTTTGTTATTAACAACTAAAACATGCGCAAAATTAACAACCAAAATTAACAACCAAAGATTGGTGCATAAGTCGCTCTGCTCAACCCCATTGCAGATAAGGCGAATTCCCTTTAAATGCTCATAATACCTTTAATCCATTCTGCATCTGAGATCGCCCTTTTAATCAGATTTTCTCCGCATAAATTAGTAACTTGGTCATTCCTTTATTGGAAGTAAGAAGTGATACTAATTGGCATTATTATAATGCTTAACTGATTCATTAAGAAATTTATGGCTATTAAAAAGAGTGAGTTATACTCTTCGATCTGGAAGAGTTGTGATGCCTTACGTGGCGGGATGGATGCTTCACAGTACAAGGATTATGTTCTGGTCCTGTTGTTCATGAAATATGTTACCGACCGTTATGATGGCAAGGAAGATGCTCTCATCGAAATTCCAAAGGGTGGTAGTTTCCGGGATATGGTTGCCCTGATCGGAAGTAAAGATATTGGAGAAGGTATTAATACAATCATCGCAAATCTCGCACAGGCAAATGAATTAAAAGGAGTTATTGATGTTGCGGATTTTGACGATGACGACAAACTTGGCAAGGGTAAAGAGAAGCAGGACCGGCTTTCTGATCTGATTTCTATTTTTAATGA
>CAZEYY010000082.1:0-16465 GCA_964516485.1 uncultured Rikenellaceae bacterium | reverse complement strand
CCTTGATAGCATTATCCCCATCTTCAAAGATGGGATCAAGTGTCACAGGTGAGTTCCACCGGCCACCACAGGGATTGGCATAAAAATTATAAACACCTGCAATAAATCCCCTGTCATGAAGTTTCTTCACACCCTCATTCCACTGAGCATCTGTAAATGGGTCATCATCATAGTCATAGGTAATGCATGCATACCGGGGATATATCCCGGTATGATCATGAATCTTTCTTATCCAGTTCGTTGAATCATCCATATCCGGATTCTCATTATGCACCCAGGTTGCCATCTGTCCAAACAGATATTTTCCATGCCCCAGGGTTTTAAGATAATCGAAGATCTCCTTTTTAGTCTGACCGCTGAGATTTAGTGAAAACAGCAGGACAAGGACTGCAGTTATTTTTAATCTGTTAATCATATCAGTATGCAATAATTAAAAAACTGGTTTAAGGTACCAAGGTAATTTATTTTATAGAAATTACAGTGAAAGATGAACTGGATTCCTTACTGCGACCTTATGACCACCTCACCAGTCGAGCAGCCGCCGTTCACCTTCAAGGGAACGGATTGAGGTCACATCCTGGCTTACCTCAATAACTCCCCTGTATTCTTTCTGTTCATTGCGCAGGGCAAAATAACGGATGTGAATAAAATGGCCTTTCATGCTTATCCAGAATTCCGCTTCATCCTTTAATCCCTTCCTGAATGAGTCAATTATCTCATTTACAATATGAACACTGTCAGGAGGATGACAATTCTGAACCTTGCGGCCAATAATTGCCTTTGACCGGGGAAAAATCCTGTGCCTGCCTGAGGAGAAATAGACAACCTGGTCATTTTCATCAACATAAGTGATGTCAACAGGCAGGTTTTTAAGTAACATATTAATCTGTTCCGGCAGAAGGTGCCCTGTATCAAGGCTGACATAATTCTCCTTCATCCCGGTGTTTATACTTTTCATATCAGCAAGAGGAGGATTTATATAGCACCACCCTGTATCATGACTCTGCTCCAGCATGTCATTCCAGCTCGCTTCAGGAAGCGCCTTCAGGGCAACAGGATATACTATCTGTTCTTCCCTGAAGATTATCGGAAGAACAACAAAGAAAAGCTTACCAAGCTCCCTGTTCATCTTGTTCAGATCAGGCTCATTGACTGCAAGAAGTTTTTTCAGTTCCCTAAGGCTTTTACGGTAATCATCATGGAACGACCACATAACCTGAAGGCAGCGGTACTGCGGAAATGCCTTTTCAATCCAGGGGAACAGTATGTTTTCCTTTTTGATATAGTGAAGCTCGTATTTTTCAAGCCTTATCAGCTGTTCTCCAAGCTTTTGAAACAAATCATCTTTATTTTGTTCCTTACCATTATAAATATCCCTGATGACAAGCCTCATCTCTCCTATTATCTTTTCAGCTTCGCGGTTCTCGAGCATCATATAATAAAGGAAATGACCTTCTGCAGGCTTATCCCATTTGAATGCATCAAGAGATTTGAAAAAGACATTAATTATTTTACCGGTATTGTCCTTTACCTTACCGGTGCTGTAACCATTAACCAGCAGACTGTCCAGGACATACATGGCATCGTATGGAGACACCCTGATGATATCATCGCGGTATTTCTCAACAAGCTTCTTTCCGTTTTCTCCGTCAATCAAAGCAGCTGCAAAGAGGTACAAGGCATTAAGATGACTTCCGGAGCTCTTAAGAAATTCTGACATTTTTGTAAATTTATTGTCACAAAGTTAAGAAAGAAAGCCTTTATGAAACATAAAAGACAAAATAGTCTTTTTATAAATTAAATTATATATATTTGCAATATATTTATTTAATCTTATTCTAAATAACAAATTATATCATGAGTGAACTGATAAATAATTCAGGTTTCAGGAAAGAAAGGCTTAAGGAGCTGATTCTGAAGCTTCACAAGGGAGAAGATCCATCGAAAGTCAGGGCTGAACTTATCAGTACCCTGCAGCAGATACCTTACGGGGAAGTTGTTGAGGTTGAACAGGAGCTCATTTCCGAAGGACTTCCGGAAACAGAGGTTCTGAAACTGTGTGATGTACACGGAGAAGTTCTTGATGGTCATATCGACCAGAGCGGAGCCATGAAAATACCTGAAGGTCATCCTGTTGACGTATTTATTAAGGAAAACAGGGAACTTCTGAAAGTAATTGAAAAGACAAGGGTGCTTCTTGGAAGCCTTTATGCAGTTTCCGATGAAGAGTTTAAAAGCTCTGTCTTCAGCATACAGGCCTGCTATAATGAGCTCACAGATGTCGATAAGCACTACCAGCGTAAGGAATACCTGCTTTTCCCCTACCTTGAAAAAAAGGAAATCACCGGTCCTCCCAAAGTGATGTGGGGAAAACATGATGAGATCAGGGACCAGCTGAAAGGGTGCATTGAGATACTCAGGAATCCTGATCTCAAAAAAACGGACCTTGAAGAAGCGGAGGAGATTCTGTTTGCACCTGTATTGAAAGCAATTGAAGACATGACAAAAAAGGAAGAGGACATCCTTTTTCCAATGAGCATGGATCTGCTAAACAATGAGGAATGGTGGAATATACACAGGCAGACGCTTGAGATAGGATACACTCTTTATGATCCGCCAGTTGACTGGAAACCGGAAGGTCTTCCTGAAACCGAGGACAGCCATGGAGTTCTTACACAGGGCGGAAATATCCAGCTTCCATCAGGCAGTTTCTCGGCTGAAGAGCTGATGGCAATATTGAACACAGTCCCGGTCGACATGACTTTCGTGGATAAAAATGACAAAGTGAAGTATTTCACACAGGGAAGTCACAGGATCTTTACAAGGAGCCGTTCGATAATCAACAGGGATGTAAGGCTCTGCCATCCTCCCGGAAGTGTCCATATTGTTGAAAAGATAATTGAGGACTTCAAATCAGGCAAGGCCTCACATGCTCCCTTCTGGATTCAGATGCGTGGAAAGTTCATTTATATAGAGTATTATGCCCTGCGTAATGAAAACGGAGAATACCTTGGGACGCTGGAGGTTTCGCAGGATCTGACACACTTAAGGAGCCTGCAGGGAGAAAGAAGAATTCTGGAGTACACTGACAAAAAAGAATAAAATGGAAAAACTTATAATTACACCAAAAACGAAAATTTACGATCTGCTTGAGGCATATCCTGAACTTGAAGATGTACTTATTAAGGCAGCTCCCGAGTTCAAAAAACTTAAAAACCCGGTTCTCAGGAAAACAATTGCAAGGATAACAAATATTAGTCAGGCTGCAGTTGTAGGAAACCTTAATGTGGAAGTGCTTGTAAACCAGCTTCGGGAGAAGGCCGGACAGGGAACTTTGGATGAGTTTGAAGAAACAGGTCATAAATACAATACAGGGAAACCTGAATGGTTCGGAACAGAAAAAATATTAAGCACAATCGATATCAGGGAAATGCTTAACAGAGGCGAACAACCTGTTCATGAGGTTTTTGCAGCAGCCAAAAAACTCGGAAATGATGAAATACTTGAGATAATTGCGCCATTCATCCCGGCACCACTCCTTGACAAATCTCTTGGTCTGGGCTATACCCACTGGCTCGATAAAAGATCTGAAAATGAATACAGGGTGTATCTGAAGCTAGTGTAAACTAGCGCAGGTCCGTTTCTATGTTCTTTTCTTTCAATGCTTTAATAAATTCCGGCAGTGTGGATCTTTCGAAATTAACTTCTCGGTTGATATCGAGGACCACATGCCGTTTTTTTCTGTTCTGCAGTATGAAATCAGCTGTAAGCATCCCCAGTGCATTTTCCCTGATAATGACCTTCTGTATCTCATCGAACTTAAGAGCCGGAGAATAATTCAGCCTGCACTGGTAAATAATTGCAGGCACAGCTACAGCAATCAGCAGGCCGAAAAGGATAAAGGAAAAATCGTGTCTCCCCCCGGTAGCCAGATAATGAATCAGTGTCATTACCCCGTACGCAACAGCCGATACTGCCAGGGCAAGTGTTATGTACCTGTCACGCTTGTAAACCCTGTCATTAATACATATCCTGTCCTCTTCAAATAACAAAGTACCCTTCTTTATGACAAATTCTGTCTGCATAATTCGACTGCAAAATACTGATACTCACTTCATCTCAGAAAGCATAGTTTCAAAAACTTTTCTCCATGCCCTGCATTCCTTATTATCAAGCAGTGTGGTATTATGCCATATACTGACAAAAAGCCCTCCCACTTTTCTACTTTCATTCATAAGCTTCAGTATTACTTCCTGCGAAGCCTGTGCATCAAGTTTTTTGTTTCGGTATAAGGTCACATCCATGAACATGAAAGGAACAATCCTCAGATTTGTTTCCACATCATTCAGGAGATCATAAAATTTATATGGCCGGCTTATTCCCGCCCTGAATCCCGGTTCATCGGAATAGCCCATTGAATAATCTTCCGATATTCCTGATTCAATAAGATTATTGTATGAGACAGGCAATTTCAGCCTTACATAGTGAAACCTTGATGACAGGGCTGACCTTTCTAGTATTACTTTAAGCCTTTGAATCTCCTTGGCCAGAATTGCCGGGTTTGTTGAAGCGCTGAATGAAGGATGTATCCCGAAGTCATATTTAACTGATAATCTTCGCATTAAAGAACGATATTGCTCATTTTTCCATGATGGATTCTGATCATATTTCGATCTGTCGCCCACCGGGAAGAAAAACTTTGAAGAAGCTTCATGCCTGTCGATACAATCTGAAATATAGCCAAAGACCTCAAAAGGATCAGGTTTCCCCTTAGCCACTGTCTGATATCTGTCGCTGACATGGCGGTTGTTCTTTGTGAGGTCCTGCAATAATCCGCCAAGCGATTGCATAAGGCTCCTCCCGAGATATTCAAATGGCTCATCAGCATCGAATGTAACTAGTGAGGAGAATTCATTCCTTTTAAAGACAAGTGTGGGGAACTTTTTAAGGAGCTGTTTTGATAATTCCTTTGCCCAGAGCTCAACAACAGGCAGTTCAAGAAATCCGTTCCTGCAAGCCAGCGAAGAAGCAGCACTGAAACGTCCGAACTCATCAGGCTCGAAGGAGCAGTATTCTTCATATCTTGTAAGGAGGTAGAAGGAGGCAGCGAAGATATCGAAGGGTATATCTGATCCGTCCGGTGAAGGAAAAAACACAGGAAGTCCTTTCCACTTAATTACACTCAGTTCCTTTTCAAGGATACCTGTTTCGAACAGTATGGAAGCGGGACTTATTCTGAATGAACCCTTTATATCTTCTTCAGAATAATTTATAACATTATGTTTTCCCAGTTTCCTTCTGTCGGTGGTAAATTCCCAGCTCAGCCCGAGTATATCACCCAGAATAATACCGGCAATATATCTCAATCGCGGAGAATCCTCTCCTGAATATATTTTTACCGGTCTTATATCCATATAATGATCTGTTACATTGCTTCGTATAAAGTTATAATATTTAACGGATTAAAACAATCTCAATAACTTTTCATATCTTTGCGCTTAAATTAACAGTGGTTTCCACGATAGGTTATCGGGCATTTGCCGAGTCTGCATTTGAGTACATTTCAGCCGGGAATACAAAACTTAACCGCACCCGGAATCACAATAAAAAACAACTTATGAAATTTGAAGAGATGGGATTTACCCCCGGAATTCTCAAGGCGATTGAAGAACTCCGGTTTGAAAACCCGATGCCGGTTCAGGAAAAAGTCATTCCTGTAATGCTCGGTGAAGAGAGGGATGTAATAGCGCTGGCACAGACAGGAACAGGCAAGACTGCTGCGTTCGGTCTTCCGCTTGTACAGACAACCGATACAGAAACAAACCTTACCCAGGCACTTATACTTTGCCCAACACGCGAATTATGCCTGCAGATCACCTCCGATCTGGAAGATTATGCAAAATATACAGGAAAACTTAGTATTCTGGCTGTATATGGAGGTTCAAGCATTGAGAATCAGATACGCAGCCTGAAGAAAGGTGTGCATATAATTGTTGCAACACCCGGCAGGCTTATTGATTTGATTAACAGAAAGGCAGCAAGGCTTAATGGTGTGAGAACTGTTATTCTTGATGAAGCCGATGAGATGCTTAATATGGGTTTCCTCGACAGCATAAATGAGATTCTGAGTTCAGTTCCGGATGGCAGGAGAACTTTGCTTTTCTCTGCAACAATGTCGTCAGAAATTGCATCAATAGCACGCAATTACATGTCGGACCCTGTAGAGATAACAATAGGCAGCAAAAATGCCTCGGCAGAAAATGTAAATCATGCTTATTACCTTGTCCATGCAAAGGACAAGTACAAGGTTCTCAAAAGAATAGCTGATTCAGAACCTGATGTTTACGGAATTGTCTTCTGCCGTACAAGAAAAGAGACACAGGAAGTAGCCTCACACCTTATAAATGATGGCTATAACGCTGATGCTTTGCACGGAGATCTGTCTCAGGCTCAAAGGGATGCAGTAATGAACAAATTCCGCATCAGGAATCTCCAGCTTCTTGTTGCAACTGATGTGGCAGCCAGAGGACTTGATGTTGATGATCTTACACATGTAATAAATTACAGTCTCCCCGAAGACCTGGAAGTATATACACACAGGAGCGGCAGAACTGGAAGGGCAGGAAAAACAGGAGTCTCACTTTCCCTTGTTCATCTTCGTGAAAAACAGAATCTGCACCGTATCGAAAACCTCCTCAAGAAAAAATTCAAACATCTCCAGGTTCCAACAGGAAGTGAGATCTGCGGCAAGCAATTATTTCACTGGGTTAAAAAACTTGAAGCTCCCGGTTCAGAACACCCAGAAATAGAAAAATTCCTGCCCGAAATCAAGAACAGGCTATCAGGCCTCGACAGGGAGGAACTCCTCAGAAGAGTAGTAATCAGGGAGTTCGACAGATTTCTAGATGATTACAGGAACGGCGAGGATATTATCGAACCTATTGAGGACAGGAATTCCGGAAACAGGTCTTCTGACAGAAAAGGCAGAAGAGACCATTATGAGGGAAAATTCACGAGGCTTTTCATCAATCTAGGCAAGAATGACGGATTCTATCCCGAGCAGCTGATTGAATTTGTCAACTCAAATACTCAGGGTAAAAAAGTACCATTAGGCAAAATCGACCTTCTTAAGTCATTCTCTTTCTTTGAAGTTGAGGAAAGCTGGTCTGATTATTTGATCTCCAGGCTGAACAACAAGCAATTCATGGACAGGAAGGTGGCTGTGGAAATTGCACAGGAGAGAAATCCAGGACGAAATGAGGATCATAGTGACAGAAGAAGACCAGCATGGTCAGGCGGAAGATCCGATAAAAAGAAACACCATGGTTCTTCAGGTGATTTCCATAAGGGGAGAAAACAGGACAGGAACGAAAGAAAGAAATACCGCAGGTAGGATATTCAGTTAAGCGGGATTTGAATTTTCCCTGACTTTCAATGACAATAATATAATTGAAACAAGTGCAATTATTGCTCCGGATCCGAAGGCAACCGTGCCTCCGTATCCGGGGAATAATTTGTCTGAATAGCTGTACAGCAGTCCGAATAATATACTGGCGGGAAGCGCTCCCATACCAATTGCAAAATTAAAAAGACCATAGGCAGTGCCCTTATTTTCGCTTCTGACAAGATCGGCAACAAACGCTTTCTCTGCCCCTTCGGTAAATGCATAATAAAGTGCATATACGGCAAACAGAATAAATGACGCAACTATCTGTAATCCAGGCGATAAAAATATCAGTAATGCAAAGCCGGAATATACAACAGTATAGACCCACCACCCCATTGTTATCACCCTCTTTCTGCCTATCCTGTCGGACAGTGACCCAAGCGGAGTGGAAAACACTACCTTTATAATATGAAAGAATGCCCAGACCAGAGGAAGAAAGAGAATATTAATGACATTCTCCTGAATTTCCACTGATCCGAATTTTGAGATCATAAGGCTGAGATATTGATTTCCCCTCACAAAATCGACAACTGCACCGCTTTCATGAATGGCTTCTTCAAGTCTGAAAAGAAGGAATGCATCAGATGAATTACCAAGCGTGAAAAGTACCATAATCAGCAGGTAATTCCTGAAGTTGCTGTCAAAGTCCTTAAACGACAAGGTGAATTTGCCGGCACTTCCGTTTGCAGGTGCCTTCTCTTTTACAAAGAAAACTATTGTTATTACTGCAAAAAAGCCGGGTACCAGAGCAAAAAGGAAAGTCCATCTCAGGGCTTTTAGAGAATCATTGACACCTGCCAGAAGGAAAATTGCACAAAGAACAGTTATTGCAATTACCGGCCCCAGCACTGCTCCGGCGTGGTCCATAGCCCTGTGAAAGCCGAAAGCCCTGCCCAGGTTGTCCCTGTCACCCGATGCGGCAATAAGCGCATCCCTGGGAGCAGTTCTGATTCCTTTTCCAATACGATCAGTCAGCCTGATAAGCACTATCTGCCATGCAGAGGTAACTATTCCTGTAAGGGGCCGGATTAGCGATGAAATTGTGTACCCGGCAAGAACAAGCAGCTTCCTTTTTCCAATCCTGTCAGAAATTATCCCGCTTATAAGCTTCAGCATAGAGGAAGTTGTCTCAGCGACACCCTCTATAATCCCCAGAACTACTGCACCTGAACCAAGAGCTGCAATATATACCGGTATAAGAGGATATATCATCTCTGAAGATGCATCAGTAAGGAGGCTTACTATTCCAAGCACTATTACCGTGCGGGGAATTCTTACTTTCCGTTCAGGTATTGAATGTTTTTTCACTGAGTTCAGTTTTTATCCAGCTTGCGAAGTTTATCAGGAAAATCAGACAGTTATCTCTTCAGATAGTCATCAAACAGTGTCTGCAGATACGATTTACCTGCTGTTTCCGCATAAGCTGCACCTTTGCCTTCCATTATTAGATGACTCTTAAGCTTATGGTCATATACATATATTGAGGTATCTGTCAGAAAACCAAAACCTTCATTATATGTATAGAATGCATACGAATGGCTGTTCTCCGCAAAAAGATCTTTCCCGAAAGGAAATGCGGCGGAATAGCCAAGCTGATTCATTAGTGTAACTGCAATATCAGTCTGGTCGCCAAATTTCTCAATTTTCAGTCCGCGATCCTTCACGGCGCCACCTGTCCAGAGCATCGGTATCTTAAATAACATGGGTGAATGAGCCGGCTGAGTCTCAGATACTCTTCCGCAATGATCAGCTACAATTATTACAAGGGTATTTTTCCACCACCCACATGTCTTTGCCCAATCAATAAAAACGCCAAGGGTACTGTCGGCATAATATACCGAATTCTTATATTTTGTGATATTATCAGTACCTGCGAACCTTGTTTTCATTGGAACATCAAAGGGCTCATGACTTGAAAGTGTGAGCACTACATTGAAAAAGGGCTCCCTTACATTCTTCATTGAATCCCTGAGCGCGGTAAACAGCACATGGTCATGTACACCCCACTTTGAATTGAAATCAGAGGGATTAAAATTATCCTTTGTGATTATGTTCTGAAATCCTGAACCGATAACAAATGAATTGAAATTGGCAAAATTAATATCTCCTCCATACCAGAAGGAGCTGTTGTAACCCTTATCACTCAGTATCCTTACAATACTGGGAAGAGACTGGCTTTTTTTGGGTTCCTTGATTATTGACTGTGCAGGTTGTGCCGGATATCCATTCAGTATTGCAGGCATTGCTTTGTCAGTCCTTGTACCTGATGCATAGAAGTTTGTGAAAAGAATCCCCTCGTTGCAATAACGGTTCAGATTTGGTGTAACAAGCGAATCGCCGCCCAGAGGCCCTGTAACATAACCGCTGAAGCTTTCCATAACAAGCAGAAGAATATTTGCTTGCTGATTATTCAAATGCATGACAGTCCCATCCTGATATTCAAGCAGGCTGGCAACAAGTTTTCCAGCCTTCTCCTGATCACCAAAATTATACGGATTAGAAACAGGCTTACTTGTAAAAGCAGTGGTTCCGACATTCCATACTGCGTTTACAGCACAGTGATTAAGAAACATTTTAGGACTGAAGTACACACTTCCTGCATTTATCGGCGCAATTCCAAATCCTCCCCGCACCGGTATAATAAGTGAACCAAGAATCAGAGTAAAAAACAGGGTAAGAGGCAATCTACTTTTTACCTTTCCGGCATTCACCAAATACCTCTCAATAAACAATTTGTAAAACAGAAGAAATATAGCAGAGATAAAAATAATTTTTAAAAAGAAGCCTATTGCCTGCAGGGTGGTCACAGATGCAGCTGCCTCGGCAGGTGTCTTCAGATATAAAAAGGGAGTGTAATCCATCCTGAATCCCCAGTAAGCATAAAGCGTTGAATCAGAAACAACAATAACTGATGATAAAATGACCAGGAATATTGTATACAACTTTATTATTTTACTGTACCAGCCGCCGTCAAACCAGATCCATGGCAGAACAAGAAGAGTTGGAACAGCCATAAAATAGCCTGTTGTTGATATGTCAAGCTTAAGGCCATGAACGAAGGTCATAAATAAGTCCGACAGACTGTTTGAATAGGAAAGTTCATGCTGGGAGAGGATAAACCACAACCTGGCAAAAAAGAAAAATACAAGCCAGAAAACCGAATAAGCTGCAAGGGCAATCAGTCTTTTTTTCATTGCTCGTGTTTTACAACCCCGGCGGGAGTTTTATTATTATTGGTATTGAACAAAATTAATGACAAAATTATTATGAACATACCCGACACTGTGATCCATTCCGGATATTCATCAGGTACAATAATCCAGCTCAGTATGGCGCCCATAACCGGAATTATGAATTTCCAGAGGTTAAGCTCTGAAACTTTCACTCCCGGCCTCTGTAACAACCTGAACCATATTGAGAAAGCAATTGCAGCCATAACGCTCAGCCATGCAAGAGCCAGCCAGTAATCAACAGGTAATGGATAGTCCGGGACTCCCTCTGTAGGAATAGAAACCAGGTAGAGCACAACACCTCCTGCAAACAGGGATGAGGAACTCAGAACCATCGGATTCAGTCCCTTGCTTTTAAGCGACACTATCACATTGCTTACCGAAAGCGACGCGTTTGCAACAAGCAGCATTGCAATACCCACGAGCTCTATTGAGGTTCCGAAATGAAAAGCCTGTCTTCCGGCACTAATTAGTATGACACCTGATAATCCGCAGACTATTGTAACTATTTTTTTTCGTGTCAGCTTGTCCTCTGAGTGCATGAGCGATGCAACTATTGCTGTAACAAGAGGTTGTGAACCGACCACAACAGCGCCAAGGGCTCCCGGAACAAGGTCGAGTCCGTGGTAAAACAGTGAATAATTAAGCAGGGTCTGGAGAAAGGTAACAGCAAGAACAACTTTCCAGTATTCTTTCACCATTTTAATATACATTGACGGTTTTACTGTGAATGGCAATATCAGCAGGCCGGAAATAATAAAGCGCAAACCCGCAAAATGGAACGGACTGTCGTACTGCAGTCCTATTTTAATTCCTGCGTAGGCGGTTGACCATAACAGACATGCAATGACAGCCCAGAAAATTGTATTACCCTTACTGTGCAATGAAAAAAATTTGACCTCAAATATCTGAAAAAACAAATTAAAAAAATCAGCTGAGTATATTGAATTTGTGACAGACAGCAACAATCAGGAATATTTAATAGCTTTGTTATAACCAGAAAGACTCTTATGACTGTTGCTGAATACATTGCTGATCAGTTTGTTAAAGAAGGAATAAAATATGTTTTCGGAATTCCGGGAGGGCCTTCAATACCTTACATGGAGGCTTTCAGAAAAGCCGGCATTGAATTTATTCTTACTGCAAATGAAGGCTCTGCAGGCGTTATGGCTGATGTTACCGGAAGGTTAAGCGGCAAAACTGGTATTTGCCATGCGACTTTCGGGCCGGGTGCGACAAATATTACAACAGGAGTCGGAGGTGCACTTCTTGACAGATCTCCTGTGATTGTCCTGACCAGTGAGATGAGTGATGCAATGAAGGGGCGCACAACCCAGATGAATATTAATCATCAGGATCTGTTCAGGCCGGTCACCAAAGCGACTTACCGGTTAAGCGTATCAAATACAGGGGAGGTAATTGAAAAGGCTCTTAAAGAATGCAAAGGTTCCTATCCTGGTCCTGTGCATATCGGTCTGCCTGCAGATATTGCGACCATTGAAATCGAAAATCTGCCTCCGGCATCATATACCACTGAAAAAGAAGCATATAACAATAATCATACAGCAATCGCAAAGCTCCTGGAAGATTCACGTTCACCTGTAATAGCAGCAGGACTGACTGCAAAGCGCCTCAATCTGGGGAAAGAACTTCTCGATCTTCTGTCAACCCATAAAATACCTGTTGTTCTTACACCAATGGCAAAAGGTCTGCTGCCTGAGGATCATGAATGTTATGCAGGTGTACTGTTCCATTCACTCAGTGATTACCTTGAAGGTCTGTTTGAAAATACCGATCTCATAATCGGCCTCGGCTATGATCCTGTTGAATTCAATTATGAATCATGGGTGAGTGGTATTCCTGTTGTTCACTTCGACACAAAACCTGTTGACATGCCTGCTTCCCTCAGAACAGAGCAGTATATTGGAAATCCCGAAGAATGGTTTTCTGTTGTAAAAAAGATCAACAATGCTTTCCTGGTTTTCAATAAATCAGTCATTGAAGGAATAAGGAATGAGATGTGGGCGGTTTTCGACGGCTTTACAAATCATTTTGGCCCTGCTGCCGCACTGAAGGCTATACAGGAAGAACTGCCGGAAGATGCAATACTGACTGCAGATGTTGGTTCTCATCTCCATCTAATCGGGCAGTTCTGGAAAACTGGGCAGAAAGGACAATTGCTGATGACAAATGGCTGGTCAGGGATGGGATTCGGAATCCCGGCTGCCCTGGCTGCACAGCTGCACTCAAGGAATTCAACAGTTGCATGCATTACAGGCGATGGTGGCTTCCTGATGAAATGCGGAGATATTATAACTGCAAGAAACTATAAGCTTCCTGTTATCATTATTGTATTTTCCGACGGGGAACTAAACCTTATAAAGGTAAAGCAATCATGGAAAGAGCTTTCTCCCTATGGAACAACACTTTACAGCGAAGATCTTTTCAGCTCCGACACCTTCCTGGGGGTAAAAGTTTTAAGGGCTGATTCAATTGAGACAATGAAAAAAGCGCTTATTCAAGCGCTTTCTGTAAATGAACCCGTTATCATTAATGCTGTAATTGACCCGGAAGACTATAAGTGGCTTATTGTAAGGCGTTAAAAACATCTCCTTTCCGCCCTTCAGCCTTTAACTATTATTCTGTCTTCTTTTCTTTCTTTGCTTTTACAGCTTTTTCAGTTTTTACTGCTTTTTTTTCCTTTTCAGGTTTTTCGGCTTTTGGTTCCTTTTTTTCCTTTACAGGTTTTACAGCCTTTGGAGCTGCTTTTTCCTTAGGAGCCTTTACTTCGGCCTTGACTTCTGTTTTAACCTCAACCTTTTCAACTACCGGTTTTGATTCCTTCTTTTCCTTAGTAGCTTTCTTTTCAACTTTTTCTTTTACTGCAATCGGTGGCAGTGCGCCAGGTTTGTTCACTTTCTTACGAGGGCGCCTTACGCCGTATGAACCAAGGAATAACTTTCCGCGTCTGGATTTTTTATCACCTTTTCCCATAACACTTAGAATTGTTAGTTTTAGTACCTAAAAATTAATAGAGTAGGCAAAGTTAATAAAATTCTTTACTTTTATTATAACCTTTATTTTGCAGTCAGGGCAGGATTTATTAAAAACATGTAAACAAATACTTTATGAGAAGAAAAGACAGGGAAATAAGAGACACGTCCGATATACTCTCAATAATTGCCTCCTGTGATGTTTGCCGGCTTGCTTTTGCTGACAATAACATCCCATATATAGTTACATTGAACTTTGGCTATTCTGAATCTGAAAAACAATGCCTGTATTTTCATTGTGCAACTTCAGGAAGAAAGCTTGAAATGATGAAAAAAAATAATTATGTCTGCTTTGAAATGGACACTGACCACTCTCTTACTGAAGCCTCAAAGGGTTGCGACTGGGGAATGAAATACAGCAGCATAATTGGTTATGGCAGGTTACATGAAGTTACTGACAAGGCGGAAAGAATTAAAGGTCTTGATGCAATTATGTTTCATTATTCAGGAAGAAATGGTTTTGAGTATGATGATAAAATACTTAAAGCAACAATGATCCTCAGGCTTGATATAGAAGCTATTACAGCAAAAAGAAAAACATAAGCAGAATCAAAAAAATGAAAACAAATCTTATCAAATCACTCCCGGCTTTCATGCTGATTTCCATTCTGGCCTTTTCCTGTGGCAACGAGGATGTCCGAAAAGAAGACAATGGAAAGATAATACTTACGCCAAAACCCGGGCCAAAGCCCCGGATAAACGGTACAAAGATCTTCGGTGTGAGGCCGGGATCACCTTTCCTTTTTAAGATTCCCGCTACGGGAACAAAACCAATTACCTTCGAAGTTGCAGGGCTTCCGCAAGGACTCTCCTGCGATCCGGCAAGCGGAATGATCACAGGCATTATTGAGACTCCCGGTGAATATAAAACACTTGTAAGAGCCACAAACAGTGAAGGTACAGCTGAAAGGGAATTCAGGATAGTCTGTGGCGATCAGCTTGCACTTACACCCCACATGGGCTGGAACAGCTGGTATGTCTGGGAAAACCATATCACCGACAGCATAATGAGGGCGGCAGCCGATGCAATGGTCAGCACGGGGATGATAGACCACGGATATATGTACGTGAATATCGACGATTGCTGGTCGGTTAAGCCAGGCTCTGACGACCCATCCCTGGCAGGAGAACCAAGGGATAAGGATGGAAAAATTAATTCAAACGGCCGCTTCCCCGACATGAAGGGAATGACTGATTATATTCATTCAAAGGGACTTAAGGCAGGTACTTACACCTCGCCGGGAGAACTGACATGTGCAGGTCATGTTGCAGCGTATAAATTTGAAGAACAGGACATTGCCAGATATGTTGAATGGGGATTCGACTTCCTGAAATACGACTGGTGTTCATACTCCAAAGTAGGCAACAGGGAAGTCATGGAAGATCTTCAGAGGCCATATATCCAGATCAGCAGCATAATGAACAAGCATAAAAGAGATATTATTCTTAACCTCTGCCAGTATGGAATGGGTGATGTATGGAAATGGGGGAAAAAGGTCGGAGGCA
Source organism: uncultured Rikenellaceae bacterium (assembly GCA_964516485.1). GTDB lineage: Bacteria > Bacteroidota > Bacteroidia > Bacteroidales > VadinHA17 > LD21. Next base: position 1,229 of record CAZEYY010000082.1, on the reverse strand, counting down.
ACAGCTGGAGAACTGCAGGTGACCTGGGAGGGTCATTTGAAGGAATAGCTACGGCACTTTTCAGGGATGGGTTCGATGTTTATACCAACGACAGCCTGCATCTGTATGCTGGTCCGGGAGGATGGAATGATCCTGATTACCTGCTTCTGGGCTATCTGAGCAACTGGAAGGGACAGACAGTTCCCACACCACTTACTCCTGATGAACAATATACACAGGTTTCACTCTGGAGCCTTGTGGCAGCTCCATTGATTTTTTCCGGAGACATAAGCCGTCTTGATGAATTCACCTTAAGTCTGCTTACAAATGACGAAATAATTGAAGTAGACCAGGATCCCCTTGGAAAACCCGGGTTCAGAGTAGCCAGAAACGAAGACAGGGAAGTATGGATGAGAAACCTTGAAGATGGGTCGATTGCAGTGGGTCTGTTCAACCGCGGTGAGAAAACAGCTGAAGTTACAGCAGAATGGAAAGACCTGGGCATCAGCGGGAAACAGGCAGTCAGGGACCTGTGGAGACAAAATGACGAAGGTTCTTTTTCAGGGAGTTATTCATCAGAGGTACCTGCCCATGGTGTAAAAATGTTAAGGTTGTCGTCTGTAAAATAGACGCTTAATCAAACAATTTTAAACTGAACTGAACAAAATCAGAATCTCCCTGTTCTGTTGTCAGGAATCTCAACCGACGGCGTTGAATTTTAATTTGGTGCGCATATATAAATCGTAAAAAAGTGATTTATATGCAATTAATAATGAACAGAACGTTTTGAGTTTTCAAAAATAAATCAGACCTTTGGTATGTTTTATAAATACTTTAATTTTTTTACATCATGAACATTTACGTAGGAAGTCTTCATTTTAAAATGAAAGAAGAGGAATTAAGGGAAGTTTTTGAAAATTATGGAGAGGTATCATCCGCTAAAATAATTTTCGACAAATATTCCGGCAAAAGCAAAGGATTTGGTTTCGTAGAGATGCCTAATGACGCTGAAGCAAAAAAAGCTATCGAAGAGTTGAATGGCGCTGAAATTGGCGGCAGAAAAATCATTGTTAATGAGTCCATTGAAAGAGCTGAGAGAAAAAGCAATTTCAGGGGTGGCAATAACGACCGCAGAGGAGGTTACAGAAGGGACAATTAGAGAATAAATTATCTAAAACTATGAAAGGTACTGTTACATGGTATGACAGAGTAAAGGGTTACGGATTCCTTCAGACTGAAGACAATAAAGA
>CAZEYY010000081.1:0-16745 GCA_964516485.1 uncultured Rikenellaceae bacterium | reverse complement strand
CGTTGAAGCCTATAAGAAGAACATGTTTGCACTTCTCAATAAACCGGGTTTCGAGGAAGCAGGTATAAAGCTCAGGGAGAGACTGTAATCAGTCTATTTCTTCCCGGTTTTCAGCTTGTGCTTTTTCACAAAACCGTCAAGAACCTCATTCAGATCAGGAACACCGATCTCCTGCAGATCATAATGAACCCTTGTGTTTGGTTTCCTGATCTTTATTATCCTGTTCAGATCGATTGGTGTTGCAATTATAACACTGTCGCACTCGGTTTTGTTAATTGTTGCCTCAAGGTCTTTAAGCTGCTGATCGCCATAACCCATAGCAGGCAGCAGGGTTCCGATATTCGGATAAAGCCTGAATGTTTCACTCAGCCTGCCAACCGTAAAAGGCCTTGGATCAATAAGTTCTGCAGCACCATATTTCCGGGCAGCAACTATCCCTGCTCCGATTTTCATTTCTCCGTGTGTGAGTGTCGGACCATCTTCCACAACCAGTACTCTTTTACCCTTTATCACTGAAGGATCGTCAACTTTTATAGGTGATGCACCATCAATAACAATAGCCTCAGGATTCACCTTTTCAATGCTTTCACGCACATGCTGTATTGATTCGGGAGAAGAGCTGTCAATCTTGTTTATTACCACAACATCTGCAATTCTCAGGGTCACTTCACCGGGATAATACTTAAGTTCATGTCCTGCCCTGTGTGGATCAGTAACTGTTACCATCAGATCAGGCTTGTAAAAAGGGAAGTCATTGTTCCCGCCATCCCAGAGGATAACATCACAACCTGAAGGATCTTTTTCTGCTGCTCTTACAATGGCTTCATAATCCACTCCTGCATAAATAACATTGCCCCTTACAACATGAGGTTCATATTCCTCCATCTCTTCAACTGTGCACTTATGTTTCGCGAGGTCCTTAACAGTGGCAAACCTCTGAACCTTCTGTGCATTCAGATCCCCGTAAGGCATTGGATGGCGTATTGCCACAACTTTTAAACCCTTTCCCATAAGGAGCTCTATTATCCTTCTTGAAGTCTGGCTTTTTCCGCAGCCTGTCCTTATAGCTCCTACTGCTATTACAGGCTTGGTACTTTTTATCATTGTATCTGCCGGCCCGAGGAGTACAAAATTTGCACCTGCTGCATTTACAACAGCGCTGAGTGACATAACCCTCTGATAAGGTACATCGCTGTACGAAAAAACACAATCATCCACCTTATGTTTCTTAATGAGCTCAGGCAGGGTTGCTTCTGCAACTATCTGTATGCCTGCAGGATACAGCTTTCCTGCCAACTCTTTGGGATACTTTCTGCCATCAATATCAGGGATCTGTGCTGCCGTGAAAGCAACCACATTGTAATCAGGATTATTTCTGTAATATGTATTGAAGTTATGAAAGTCACGACCTGCTGCACCAATTATAATGACATTTTTCCTTGACATAAAACCTCCGTTAATTTTTTACGTTATATATATGATAATGTTGTTGTTTATTTCTGAATGAATGAACAAATTTATAATTTGCATGGTGAAAATCCGCTTATTTCAACTTGTTTTTTAAAAGCGCTGAAATGTTGATTAAAGAGATGATTTTCTGTTATTTAGACACAAAAAGAAACAGGCTTTAAAACATGTTAAAGAATATGTTTTTTAACAGCTAATGGATATGGCAAATTCTTTGTACTATTATATCTGAAAATGAATGTGCTTGCCCACATATACCTTTCAGGTGATTCTGAAAAAGTAATCATCGGTAATTACATAGGCGATTATGTAAAGGGCAAGGATTATCTCAATTATCCTGAACAGATAAGAAAAGGCATAATAATCCACAGGCATATAGACGCTTTTACTGACAGGCACCCCGTTGTACACAGGAGCAAAATATTCTTTACAAGGAAATACCACAAATATGCCGGGGTTGTGACTGACATAATTTACGACCATTTCCTTACGAAGGAATGGGATTTCTTCTCAAGAAGGCCTCTTGAGAGTGTCACATACAACTTCTACAGGGCCATGGTGAACAATTATGAACACATGCCTGAGAACGTCAGGGAGATGATGCCTTTTTTCATAATAAACAACTGGATAGAATCATACCAGACTGTAAATGGTATCCGGCATGTCCTGAAGACCTTAAGCAAGCACTCAACATTGCCTAATGAAACACGCTTTGCAGTACGTGCCCTGAAAAAAAATTACTACTCTCTTCAGGATGATTTTATGGAGTTTTTTCCGCAGCTGATCGATTACGTTGAAAAAGAATTCGGAATACAGATCTCCCACAGGATAACAATACCTTTCTGATCAGACCAGGTATTCATTCCTGCTTGCATCAAGCCTCAGAAATACAAAAAGAAGAAGCGTGAATCCCCACAGGGAGCTTCCGCCATAGCTGAAAAAAGGAAGGGGTATGCCGATTACAGGAACAATGCCAATCGCCATACCTATATTAATGAATACATGAATGAATAAAATTGAAACTACGCCATAACCGTATACCCGCGAAAACACTGACCTTTGCCGCTCAGCAAGGAAGATCAGCCTGAGAAGAAGGAAGAGGTAACATCCTATTACTACAAAGGATCCAAGAAATCCCCACTCTTCTCCGATAGTGCAGAATATAAAATCAGAACTTTGTTTTGGTACAAATTTGAATTTCGTCTGAGTGCCCTGAAGATATCCCTTGCCAGTAAGACCTCCTGAGCCAATTGAAATTATTGATTGGTTAACATTATAGCCAGTGCCGTGAGGATCAGATTTAATGCCAAGCAATATGTTTATCCTGTCGCGCTGATGATCTGGAAGTACATGATTAAAGCCATAGTCTACTGAGTTGACGAATACAAGACTCCCTAAAAGAAAAAGGAAAATCACAAATACTGCAATTGCTTTCTTCACATAGATATACCATGAAACAAGAACCCCGGAAAGCAAAACAGCGCTTAATACAATTATCTCATTATCAATGCTTTTAATAAAATAATGATTGATAAGATAGAAAATTGCCGTGATAACTGTAATAATTATTCCTCCGCCGAGGGCAATTTTCCAGCGACGGGTTGCAAACCATATAAGAAGCAGAGCCAGAACAACAAGTGCAATTGAAAGATAGAAATTATTAACAAGCAGTGTAAGGAAAAACAGTATTATCGCAAGCATTCCGGAAACAAACACATAAGGGCTCATGCCTTCCCTGAAAAGGACAAGGAAGAGTGCAATGAAAACTATTGTCGAGCCCATGTCGGGCTGAAGGGCAGTAAGCAGGGCCGGAAAAAGAATAATTGCAGATGCAGGTATGATAACCTTCCACCTTGTAAGATCATGGCGACGGGTATTAAGATATCCTGCAAGTGCAAGAGCAGTCCCGAACTTTGCAAACTCTGAGGGCTGAAGACTGAACCAGCTGAACTCAAACCACGATTTTGCACCATTTATTTCTGTCCCGAAGACAAGTACAAGAGCCAGCAGCAGCATCAGTAATCCATAAATGAACCAGGCGAAGAAGAAGTAAAACCTGTTGTCAATTATCAGGGCAAATATGCCGGTGACAATTGCCGCAATTATCCATATAAACTGCTTCCCGTAGCGCTGTGACAAATCAAAGATCCTGGTGTGTTCCTCGTTATAAACAGCAGCATAAATATTTAACCAGCCCATTATAACAAGCAGGAGAAACAGCAGAACAGAAGTCTTGTCGAGGCTATTCCACAGGTTTATGCTCCGTTTCATCTTCCTTAATATTTTCCTCAAGGTTAAGTTCAAGTATCCTTTGCTCCATGGCCTTGTTTGAAATTGAATCCCTGAGGTATTTTTCAATCATAAGGCTGGCCACAGGTGCAGCATACGTGGCTCCGAAGCCGGCATTTTCAACATATACTGCAATTGCAATTTTAGGATCATCTTTGGGGGCAAAAGCAATAAATACCGAATGATCCTTCCCGTGAGGGTTCTGTGCAGTACCAGTCTTGCCGCAAACAGCAATGCCCTTTATTGCTGCTACTCTTGCAGTTGCACCGGCCATCCCTCCTACAGCTCCTTCCATGCCGAGAATAACACTTTCGAAATGAGCTGTATCGATATTTATTGTATGCTTAAGCGTAAATTTCGGGTCAATTTTCCCTTCATGCCCTACCGCCTTAACTATATGTGGTGTATAATAAAAACCCCTGTTTGCTATTGCGGCAGTCATATTTGCCATCTGCAAAGGTGTTGTCCCAATCTCTCCCTGGCCAATTGCAAGGGAAATCACAGTGAGTGCCTTCCACCTGTTTTTTCCATGAAACCTGTCATAATATGATGCAGGTGGTATAAAACCGGCAAGCTCATTTACAAAGTCTGTTCCCAGCCTGCTCCCAAAACCAAACTGATTGAGATATGATTTCCAGTGGATGTAAGCTTCCTCAACAGAGCCGTATTTTTTGTTCTCAAGAACCCTCCGGTAGGTCTGACAGAAGTATGAGTTGCACGAGTTGGCAACTGCTTGTGGCAGATTGAGCGGGGAGCTGTGAAGATGGCAGCCTACGAAGAGATATCCCTGATCACAACCAAACTTTGTATCTTCTGTAATAACACCTTCCTGAAGCCCGATAAGTCCGTTTACAGGTTTGAACGTTGAGCCCGGAGGATATGATGCCATAAGCGCCCTGTTGAAAAGTGGCTGCAGTGCTGTGTCAGACTGAAGTCTTGCAAAGTTCTCCGACCTTATCCTTCCAACAAGGAGACCAGGGTCATAATCAGGCGCTGAAACCAGGCTCAGAACTTCACCGGAGGATGGTTCTATCGCAACTATACTCCCTCTCTTGTTCTTCATAAGCAGTTCACCGTATTCCTGCAGGTCGATATTGATCGAAGATATTATGTCTTCTCCCTGTACTGCCACAGTATCCATACTTCCATCAGCGTAGGATCCCTTTATCCGGCTGAATACATCCACCATGAATATTTTTACTCCCTTTTGGCCCCTCAGCTCAGACTCATAAGCTTCCTCAATCCCGCTTTTCCCAATATAATCGCCTGATTTATAGTATGGATTCTTCTTAATAAGTCCTTCATCTACCTCACTTACATAGCCAAGAATATGAGCCGCAACAGGCCTTGAATATTTCCTGAGCGTTCTCGGCTGAACATAGAATCCGGGATAAAGAAACATCTTCTCCTGAAACCTGGCGTAATTAGCATCGGAAATCTGCTTCAGAAAAACTGATGGAGCCCTTCGCGAATAGTTTATTGCAGCCCTCATCTGTTTTCTGAAGATATCTTTTGTGATGTCAAGCAGAGCACAGAACTCAGCAGTATCAATAACTGAAGTCTGGGAGGGTATCACCATAATATCATAAGCAGCCTGGTTTGATACTATAAGCTTGCCATTCCTGTCATATATAAGTCCGCGTGCCGGATATTGTGTTACATATCTCAGAACATTATTGTCAGCCGAAAGCCTGTAGGTGTCCTTAACAATCTGTATAACAATAAGCCTTATTATCAAAGCCAGAAAACCTGTTATGACAAGCGCCATCACTATGTATTTTCTGTTGATAAAAGGATCTTTCATTTCAGCTTCTTACCTTCCTTTTCTGTAATACTCAATTATGAGGACAAAAGTAACAGTAAATACAGAACTAAGAAGCACCCTCAGCAGGGTTCTGAAAAAATCAGCAAGCCTGAATACTTCAAGGTAGAAAAGGGCTGTGTGATGCACAAGAACAACAAGAGTTGCATAGATAAGGTACCACCGGAATCCGTAAGAAAGCATTGAAGGCTGTGCTCCGGGTTCAAAGCCATCGCGGGGTGAATTAGACCTTAATACTGACGGCCGTATAAAAGCAGCAAGAACTGAAGCAGAAGAATGCATTCCCGGTGTACCTGTAAAAATATCTATTGTCATCCCTGTGAAAAAGGCCAGAATAAGAAGCAGCCAGGAAGGTATCTCAACCGGTAGTATAAGAATGAACATTATGTAGACATAAGGATTCACATAGCCGCTGAACTGGATATTGTTGAAGAGCAAAATCTGCAGCAGTACAAGCAAGATAAAAACAACCGTATATCTGATTACAGAATTGATCATTCGATTTTCTCCTCCAATTGAATTAATTCTGCTTTTCTCTTGTTCGCAACAACATCAACGAACTGCAGTTTTCTGAAGTCTGTAACGAGCTGAACATAAATTATATAAAAATCACTTCCGGGTTTTTCAAATCCGGTAATGGTCCCTATTGTAACACCTTCAGGAAATATTGCAGAATAACCTGTTGTTTCAATTGTGTCACCGATATTTACTGTAACATGCTGCGGGATATCACTCAATATTGTCGTCCTGTAGTCTCGCCCGTCCCAGCTGAGTGACCCGAAGTACCCGTTTGACTTTATCCTTGCACTTACCCTGAAATCAAGATTAAGCAGGGACATTGCAACCGAAAAATTCTCTGAACAACCCACAACAACACCTGCTATACCTCCTCCTCCGATTATTGCCATATCATTTGATATCCCATGCCTCGTACCCTTGTTTATTGTAAAAAAATTCTTCTGCTTATTAACAGAATTGCTTGTTAATCGTGCAGTTGTATATTGATACTGTTGCTGGTAAACAGTATCAGACACACTATAAAACGTTGAGGTATTATTTCTGACAAGCCGGTTTATACTGTTTCGCAGAGCTGTATTTTCAGCGGCAAGATTGGCATTTATGTCACGCAGGTTGATATAATTCCTGGTATTTGTTATTCTTTCCTCAAAACCATAGGCAAGCCACCTGATGCTGTTTACAGCACGTGCATTATGATAATAGTTCCGTGTTGAGAGGAAATAGATTGCTATCCCTTCAAGTATAAGAAAGATTATGAGGTTGCTGTAACGTTCGAGGAAATTCAGGAGACTCCTCATTTACCTGATATGTTATCTCATTAAGAACTGGAATCTTTCAACATTTTTAAGTGCAACACCTGTGCCCCTGGCCACTGCATGAAGAGGATCCTCCACGACATTGAAATTAATATTTATCTTGTCAGCAAGCCTCTTGTCAAGGCCTCTCAGCAAGGCACCGCCTCCGGCAAGATAGATTCCCTTGTTTACAATATCAGCATACAGTTCAGGAGGTGTCTGTTCCAGAACGCTCAGCAGCGCTGCTTCTACCTTTGACAGAGATTTGTCAAGGCAGTAGGCAATTTCCTGATATGATATCGGTATTTCAATAGGAAGGGCTGTCATAATATTCGGACCTCTCACAATATAATCAGGCGGAGCGTTTTCAATGTCAGGAAGAGCTGCTCCAACAGCAATCTTGATATCCTCAGCTGTTCTTTCTCCTATCTTAATATTGTGCTGGTGACGCATATAAGCCTGAATATCAGCAGTAAAGCCATCGCCGGCGATTCTTATTGACTTATTGCATACAATACCGCCAAGAGCAATTACTGCTATCTCGGTGGTTCCCCCGCCAATGTCAACAACCATGCAGCCTTCTGGTGCCTCAACATCGAGCCCGATACCTATTGCAGCAGCCATCGGTTCATAAATCATGTATACATCCCTTCCTCCGGCATGTTCTGAGGAGTCGCGGACGGCACGTATTTCTACCTCGGTGCTGCCTGATGGTATGCAAACAACCATTTTCAGTGAGGGAGAGAATAACTTTGGACCCTTGTTGATCATCCTTATCATACCCCTTATCATAAGCTCGGCAGCATTAAAGTCAGCAATAACACCGTCGCGTAAAGGCCTGATAGTCTTTATATTTTCATGTGTTTTGCCATGCATCTGCCTTGCAGCTTCTCCTATTGCAATCAACTTTCCTGTATTCTTGTCAATTGCTACAATAGAAGGCTCATCTACTACAACCTTGTCATTATGTATTATGATTGTATTGGCTGTCCCAAGGTCAATCGCAATCTCCTGTGTTAAAAATGAAAAAACGCCCATTATATGAGTAATTGTTTATTAGTGTTTAAAATGTCTTATCCCTGTTACCATCATTGTCATGCCATGTTCCCTGCAATAATTTATTGATTCCTGATCCCTTACCGAACCTCCGGGCTGAACAACAGCCACTACTCCTGCCTTATCTGCAATCTCCACACAGTCAGGAAAAGGGAAAAAGGCATCAGATGCCATTACAGAGCCTTTAAGGCTGAAGCCAAAGGTCCCTGCCTTTTCAATGGCCTGTTTCAATGCATCAACACGTGAGGTCTGTCCTATTCCGCTTGCGCAAAGCTGCCTGTTCCTGGCAAGCACTATTGTATTTGATTTACTGTGTTTTACAATAATATTTGCAAATACCATATCCTGGACTTCCTGATCAGATGGTTCCCTGTCTGTTACAAGTCTCATGTCTCCGGCAGTTTGTGTGCTCAGATCTCTCTCCTGCCATAATACTCCGTTCAGAAGTGAACGGAAACTGTAAGAAGACGGGACTACATCCTTCCTGACAAGAATGATCCTGTTCTTTTTCTGTGTTAATACAGCAATTGCACCTTCTGAAAACCCGGGGGCTATAATAATCTCGAAGAAAAGCCTGTCTATCTCCCTTGCAACTGTCTCATCAATTTTCCTGTTTGTGGCTATAACTCCTCCGTAAGCAGATACCGGATCACATGCCAGTGCGTCCTTCCAGGCATCTATAAGATTTTCACGGCTTGCAACTCCGCAGGCGTTATTATGTTTTATGATGACAAATGTATCGTCCCTGAATTCATCAATCAGACTAACGGCAGAATCAAGATCAAGCAGATTATTGTATGAAAGTTCCTTGCCGTGAAGCTTTGTAAAAAAATCATCAGGATTTCCGAAAAATACACCCTTCTGATGAGGATTTTCACCATATCTGAGCGGATAGGAATCATTTATGCTCTCCCTGAAAACAGGGATTTTCTGATCCCTGTTGAAGTATTTGAATATTGCCGTATCGTAATGTGATGAGGTCATGAAGGCTTTGGCAGCAAACAGCTTTCTTTGTTCCAGTGTAGTGGAAGCACCCGTTTCCGTAAGTATCTGGAGGAGTTCAGAATACTGCTCCCTGCCTGATACAATAAGTACATCCTTGTGGTTTTTTGCAGCTGCCCTGATAAGCGATATTCCGCCTATATCTATCTTCTCAATAATATCATCTTCATTATCAGTCGATCTGACTGTTTCTTCAAAAGGATAAAGATCAACAATTACAAGGTCGATTTCAGGAATTTTATACTGGGCCAGTTGTTCAAGGTCACCCTTATTTTCCCTTCTCGCCAGAATGCCACCGAAAACACCCGGATGCAGGGTCTTCACTCTTCCTCCAAGTATTGAAGGATAAGTAGTCAGATCCTCAACCTTTTCCGCCTTTAATCCCAGACCCTCAATAAATGTATAAGTACCTCCGGTGGAAAAGATCCTGACATTCATTTCACCCAGCTTTCTGACTATTTCTTCAAGGCCATCCTTGTAATAGACCGAAATCAAAGCGCTCTTTATAGTTTTAATGCTCATCTGACGATAATTAGGAAATGACATTCTCCTGTATACAGGCGCTCAAAAATAGATATTTTTTTATTAACCTTTACAATATTAATAATGATAATATTCATGAAGCCTTTTTAGTATATTTGGTGCTTCAAACCCTTACAGTGGTACCAAAATGTATTTAAGGTTGCTCAAAGAAGGATTTCTGTTTGCATACAGTTCAATTGTTGTCAACAAGTTAAGGACTTTCCTTTCCCTGTTCGGCATTACAATAGGTATATTCTCAATTATATCTGTATTCACAGTGCTCGACTGGATGGAAAAGGCGATACGTGACAGCATTGCCACACTTGGTGATAATGTTATTTATGTACAGAAATTTCCTTGGTCCTTTGATCCGAACCTTGCCTGGTGGGATATAATTAAATGGCCTGCAATAACCGAGTCGGACTTTGATGCAATTAACAGCAGGTCAACACGCTCAGCAGCTGTTTGTTACTCAGCATTCCAGTCAAGACAAATTAAATACAGGAATAATGTTGCAAACGATGCGGTTGTATGGGCTGCATCACATGAATTTGAAAATGTAAGGTCATTTGAAATTGAAAAAGGCCGCTACTTCTCACCTGAAGAGTCAGCATCAGGAAAGAATGTCGCCATTATCGGTTCAGTACTGGCAGAACGTCTTTTTGAAAAAGCTACTCCAATAGGAAAGGAGATCTCAATAGGCGGTAACAAAACAACCGTAATAGGCGTATTCAGGAAGGAAGGAAAGGGAGGATTGAGCGACGAAGGAATGGACGAACAGACTCTTGTTCCGATAAATTTTGCAAGAAATTTTGTAAACCTGAGAAACAAGAATATCAACTCAAACCTGATAATAAAGGCAAAACCCGGTGTTTCAGTACAGGAACTAAGTGAGGAGACTATAATGGTTCTCAGGGCTGCCCGGAGACTTCAGCCAGATGAAATATCAAATTTTTCAGTCAACCAGGCAAGTCAGCTCATACAGGGCTTTGAAGGTGTATTTGCAGGAATTAATATAGGCGGTTGGGTAATCGGTGGTTTTTCAATACTGGTGGGTGGTTTCGGAATTGCCAATATTATGTTTGTATCTGTGAGGGAAAGGACTAACCAGATAGGGATACAAAAAGCCCTGGGCGCCAAAAGATCATTTATCCTGCAGCAATTCCTTGTTGAATCTATTCTGCTCTCGCTTATTGGAGGTATACTTGGAATAATACTTATCTTCTTTACAACAATTGGTATAAACTATGTCTTCGAACTCGACATAAATCTCACCGCTGCAAATATGATGCTTGCAATTATTATTTCGGGTGTTATCGGAGTTGTCGCAGGCTATGCTCCTGCCAGCTCGGCTGCAAGAATGAATCCTGTTGAAGCTATAGGTTATTCATTTGGTTAACAGCCGTTTCGACTCAATCCAGTTTGTCAGCCTGATGAACTGATCAACAGACAACTGTTCAGGCCTGAGACCAAGTTCAGCATATTCATAATCAGTTAATTCAAAGGCTGCTTTCACTGAGTTGCGCAAGGTCTTTCTCCTTTGGTTGAAACAGGCTTTTACAACCCTGAAAAGGAGTTCCTCATTGCAGTCAGGTCTGACTCTGTCGAGCCGCCTGAGCCTTATTACACCCGACTTTACCTTCGGGGGAGGTGAAAAAACCTCAGGGGGAACAGTGAAAAGATATTCTGCTTTATAGTATGCCTGAATGAGGACACTCAGTATGCCATAAGTCTTTGATCCCGGTCCGGCACAAATCCTTTCGGCTACCTCCTTCTGAAGCATTCCTGTTACTTCCGCAACCTTATTCCTGTTTTCAAGTACCCTGAACAGGATCTGTGTTGATATGTTGTAGGGGAAATTACCGGTAACAGCAAGTTTATCAGAGAAATAACGATCAAGATCCATCTCAAGGAAATCACCTGTAAGTATGTTCTTCAGATCGGGGAAATGATTGTGAAGATAATCAACCGATTCATGATCAATCTCAACAACCCTGAAATCTGTGAAATTACCTTGCAGAAGGAAAGCAGTCAGGACTCCAGTTCCCGGTCCTATTTCAAGTACAGAATTATAACCTTCACCTGTCAGTGAGGAGGCAATTCTTGCAGCAATATTCTTGTCCCTGAGAAAATGCTGTCCAAGATTTTTCTTTGGCTGTACTCCTTTCATAAAATCAAACCTGCAGAAGGTCCCTTCCAAATTTCCTTAGAATTGGCAGTTTAAGCAATTCCAGAAATGTTATCACTTTCTTCAGAACATTATAATACAGTAAAACAAACAACAGTGCATTAATAAACCAGATTATTGCCAGATTAAAAATCAGCGTATCTATCTTCATACTGCCAATCTGTTTGAAAGGCGCGTAAAACTGTGCCCGCCCCCATTTTGAACCAGGTTCCATATACACAGGATCTGCCTTTTGAATGAACCTGTCGCCTGCATCGTAAATTTTCTGTGTCGACATTCTGTTCAGAACAATGTCAGCCAGGGCTTCATTATAATGGTTCTCCCTCAGTCTGACAAACTCTTCTGAACCGATTACCGATTCAATCTGTTCGTATAGTATATTTCTTTTGTCAGATATCAGCCTGTTTTTATGCCTGAAGTTCCTTCCAAGAGAATCAAGAAAGGTCTTTGACTGGATGAATACTGACTCATTATAACGCTCAGCAGTAAAACCTTCTGTAAGCTTTCCATGGTCCAGTCCGGTTTTATTTGAAAGATCTTTCACATGCCAGGATAGTTTCTCCATAGCCCCTGTAAACTCTTCCTCTTTCCTTCTCTCATTGCTTACAGTTAAATTCTTTTCCGCAATCACCTTCAGGTTCGGTATAAGAAATGAAGCATACCAGTCGTACTGGCTGATTTCCATATCATACCTGAAGAAAGGCTTCTGGAAACTGTTGCTCCTGAACTGCTCAACGCTTGCAGCCTCATAGGCCCAGCGTGTAACCATTATGTCGCCAATAACAGGAACATATTTCTTACGGCTCAGCGACCAGTGCAGATCATCAAATTTTATCATCGCACCACCAAGCAGAAGCTGGGGAACAAGTATCAGAGGAATAAGGATGTAGATGCTTACAGCAGTTCTCATGCCTGCTGAGATATTAAGTCCAAGGATATTCCCGAAGCAAGCAGTTGAAAAAAGTATGAGCCACTGCTGAAGAAGCATGCCCCGCACTTCCAAAATCAAATTAGCAACAAGGATAAATGTAAGTGTCTGAATTGCAGACAGTGAGAACAGGAAATTGATCTTTGAGACAAGGTAGCTTGATCTGCTGAGGTTAAGAAACTTCTCCCTTTCAAGTATCTTCCTGTCACGGAATATTTCCTCAGCGCTTACTGTAAGTCCCATAAAAAGAGCAACTATTATGCCCATGAACATGAAAATAGGATAGTTCCTGTTGTCCATCAGGGTATAAGTGCCATTGGCACTGTATTTTGAAATATATGCCAGAATGAGCGCCAGCAGCGGAGCCTCAAGCAGATTTATGATCATATACTGGCTGTCGGCAAATTTCCTTGTAATGTTCCGTTGAATGAAGGTGCGTATCTGTTCTGCTTTACCCGGAACCCTGAAGTTGCTTGGAGGAACTGAAGTCTTTTCAGGCCGGTTGTCAATGACAGGCATCATCTTTTTCCTGTACCTGTCATACCAGTCCCTGGGGCTGACCTGACGGTCCCTGCCTGGCAGACCTGAAGAATCAATTACCTTTGTCTCAATTATATGCAGGATGTTATCTGTCTCCACATTCCCGCAATTCGGGCATTCACTTTCTGCAGCATTTGCCTGCGATGTTTCTGTTTTAAAGTAAACAAGGGCTTCAACGGGGTCCCCGTCATAGATCATGTAGCCACCCTTGTCGAGTACCCATAACCTGTCAAACATCTTGATTATGTCAGAAGAAGGCTGATGAATTATCGCGAACACAAGTTTGCCGTGTAAAGCCTGATTCCTGAGCAGGGTCATGACTTTTTCTGAATCGGATGATGACAACCCTGAAGTTGGTTCGTCAACAAAAAGCAATACCGGTTCACGCATAAGCTCAAGGCCGATATTAAGCCTTTTTCTTTGGCCTCCGCTGACTTTCTTATTAAGCATATCACCAACCTGCAGATCACGGATTTCATAAAGGTCGAGATCGTGCAGAACCTTCTCAACTGTGCTTTTAAGTTCCTTCTCGTTGAAATCGCCAAAGCACAATCTGGCATTATAATAAAGGTTCTGGTAAACCGTCAGTTCCTCAATAAGCATGTCATCCTGGGGAACAAAGCCAATAAGACCTTTAAGCTCCTCAGAATCAGAATTTATGTCATACCCGTTTATATAAAGATTCCCTGAGGTCGGACTTATCTTTCCGTGCAGGATGTTGAACAGTGTCGATTTTCCAACACCGCTTCCTCCCATTATCCCGACAAGGTTTCCCGAATCAATTCTGAAGTTCATTTTCTGAACCCCATTGTCGGAATTCTTGAATTTGTATTCAATGCCATGACCTTCGAAAGTAACCTTCTGCGAAAATTTCCGGGATGCAAATTTCTTATAGATACGGGAGTAATATATCGGCTCAATACCCTGACCTTTTATATTTACCCCTCTTTCAAGCAGATACGGCCGGCAGGCTATAATATCCCTGCCCTTGAAATAAAGTCCCAGGGGACCGTCGTAAGTAATCAGGAGAGTGCTTGTACTTTCAATATGAAGCACTACAAGATGCCCCTTGAAGCCATTTAACCTGATATGCCTCCACTTATCATAATTACGGTAAACTGAAGCACCGGAATATTTTGGATTTTCGCTTTCAATAATAAGTAGGCAGTCGGGCGACACTTCATCATAGGCCCTGCCAATCATGAAGGCTATTGCATTGTCATACTCCTTTTTCGATATGCTGAAAGTCCTTGCAACAATATCAATTATTGTCTTTTCCTGCTCTGATATCATCCCGTCTTCAAAGGCGAATTCAATCAGCTGCAGAAAGACTATCATCCTCTCCTCTAGAAACAGGCCTTTCTTTATCTGCCTGCAGATGTTTGTTATCTGAAAAGATATAAGTGACTCTTCGTCAGATAATTCTGCCTTATCTACGCTTTTCAGCTCATTTGAATAGAACTCAAGGTTATTTTCAAAAAGAGAATAATATTCTTCCTCAAGTTCCCTGTTCAGGTACCTCCGGAGATAACTGCGCAGAATCTTTTTCCCGCGTGAGGAAATGCCTGTCGGATTTATTGTTGAAACAATAGCGAAGATGTGAATTAGTGCAAGTAGTACAGATTCCCTCATTTTGCCTCCGCATAAAAAAAAGACCGCAAAGATCGGATCTTTGCGGTCATATCTGTTTTTTCAAATTACTCAACTACTTTAGCCCTCACAGTCGATATCGCAGCTGTGATATCTTTAATGTTCTGTTCGCTCAGACTGGTACCAATACCTGCATAGACAGTTTTAATCGGTTCAAGCTGCTTAACAAAATCACTTACACTTGCATCATTCATATATGGCTGGGTTATCTCAAGGAACAGATCAAACGATTTTTTCTGTTCGAGAAGAACTTTTGAAATACCTGCTACCTGATATGCTGCCTCAGATACATGTGTTGTAAGATACATACCTTCAACCCATGCTCCGCCCACGACGAGCAGTGCAAGCGGTTGCTGGTCATTATCGGCAAGATATGCATAGGTGTCATTGAAAGCAGTTGTAAGAATTGACACAAGCTGATCCCTGTTGTCAAAATTCTGCTTGATCTTGTCGTAAAGTTCCTCGTTGTATATCTTCGACATGTTCAGCTCATTTGCAAGAGACCTGATCGCACTCATATTGTTTATAACCTCCTGCTGCATGTTGTACAGAGTTGCATAACTCAGGTCAGCTCCGTATACTCCGAGATTTACAGCCCTTGTTGTGCTGCTGAAATATTTCTTGACATTGTCAACGGGATTTGATATGCCGATAATAAATCCAACCTCAAGGTCAGTAAGCATTTTTATAACTTCTGCTGATGTAGGTAAAGGGTAGACATTTGATTCAATCTGTTTTTCAATCTGCCCTACCTGATCCAGCTCTTCCTGTTGCTGCTCTTTCTGAGCTGCCCTGTTTTTGCATGAAGTATATGCCACTGAACTAATTATCAGCATAGTTATTATTACGCCTGCAAAAAATTTTTTCATCTTAGGTCTGTTTAAAATTTCTAAATGGGTTCCAAAAAACTGTCGATAAAAATAGTAAATATTCTGAAATAAATATATCTGCATCTTTCTTATTTGAATTACAGCCTGTGTTTTAAACATTACAATTGCTGAATTAACAGTTAATTAAAGGCAACAATATAATACCGCAGCCTTTACAATCGCTGTTTTTTTAATATCTTTGCCAACCGTAAAAGCGGTATTTTCAAGGGATGTGGAATTTCGATGAACCAGTAAACAGGGAAGGAAGCGGCTGTATTAAATATGACCTCCGGAAGGAGACATTCGGTAAAAGTGATGTCATTCCGATGTGGGTTGCCGATATGGATTTCCTTACTCCTGAATTTATTGTGAGAGCCCTGCAGGAAAGGATGAACCATAATATTTACGGCTACTCTCTGAGATCTCCACAATATTACGGCTCAATAATCAGCTGGCATAAAAGGCGTCATAACTGGGCAATAGAAAAAGACTGGATTATTTTTACTCCCGGTGTTGTCCCTGCACTTAACATGGCAACCCTGGCATTTACAAATCCCGGCGATTCGGTTATAGTACAGCCTCCTGTCTATTTCCCCTTCTTTTCTGCTGTGGAATCACATGGAAGAAAGCTTATTTACAACAGGCTTGCTGAAACAGCAGACGGCTGGAGAATGGACTTTGATGCTCTTGAGAAATCAATTGAAAATAACACTAAAATGCTCATCCTGAGCAATCCTCATAATCCAGTAGGCAGGGTATGGACCCGCGAGGAGCTTGTGAAAATCACAGAAATCTGTCTCAGACACAACTTACTTATACTTTCCGATGAAATTCATTGCGACCTTGTTCTGCCGGGTTATACCCATGTCCCGGTGGCTTCTCTGACGCCTGAAACAGCAGAAAGGACCGTAACCTGCATCGCTCCAAGCAAAACATTCAACCTTGCAGGTATGTCAACCTCCTCAATTATTATTGCAAATCCAGCACTCAGAAAAGAATTCAGGAAAATAACTGACAGTCTGCACATTTCAAACGGCAATATTTTCGGTACAGTTGCATCGGAAGCCGCATACACATCAGGAGACCAGTGGCTTGATGA
>CAZEYY010000080.1:4542-16814 GCA_964516485.1 uncultured Rikenellaceae bacterium | reverse complement strand
TGCAGTTTATTCTGATTGCCTATGACGGCACTGATAGTGATGCACTTGAAAGAAGATTGAAAGTAAGGAAGGAGCATCTTGCGAAAATCGAAAAGATGAAGGAAAAGGGTGAATTCATAGCCGGAGGTGCGATACTTGATGATTATGGCAAAATGACCGGCTCCATGATAGTGTATGAATTACCCGACAGGAAAACACTTGATGACCGGCTCAGAGACGAGCCTTATTTCACAACAGGTGTCTGGAAGCATGTTGAAATTAAGCCATTCCGTATGGCAGTTATGAAGCAATGAAGGACAAACTTATATGGAAATTCAGACCGGCTGTTGACAAGAAAGTCCTCATGTTTCTGGCGGGAGCCATGTGGTGTGGTGTCGGATTTATGCTTCTCCGGTATTCTGTTATCTGGCTTACTGCTGACAAACCGGGAATAATGCTTATTTACGGATCGCTTGGTATTATTGCTTCATTACCGATATATTATTATGGTTTTTCCCGTCTTGCCGAGAAAAATCTCATAAGGCTTATGCCCTTAAAGGAAAAGCGATGTGCTTTTTCCTTCATTACATGGAAGAGCTATCTTATTGTACCTGTAATGATTTCACTGGGATTATTTTTGCGTAATTCTTCAATTGAAAGGGAGCACTTATCTGTAATTTACACGGGAATTGGCCTGGGTTTGTTTCTTTCGGGCCTGCATTATTTCAGGTTTTTACTTTCTTTGCTATTTGCCGGAAATGATAAACAATAATTAATACTTCAATCATGAAAAACATCCTTTTGTCAACAGTATTTTTATTTTCTGGACTTCTGGTCTTTTCACAGCAGTCCCTTCCTTATAAAATGGAAGAGATCACTTCACCAAAATTTCCACTGGCAGTTGAAAAGGCTGGTGGTGTTTGTGTAATTCCTATGGGAATAATTGAAAAACATGGTCCTCATCTGCCTATAGGAACGGATTTATTTGAATCGCGGGAAATAGCATTTAATGCGGCACAGAAAGAGTATGCCATTGTTTTTCCACCATATTTTTCAGGCCAGATTTTTGAAGCAAGGCACCAGCCTGGAACTATTTCATACAGTCATGAATTAATGTGGCAGATGCTTGAGGAAACATGCCAGGAGCTATCGCGAAACGGCCTGAAAAAAATAATATTGATGAATGGCCATGGCGGCAATACAAGTTTTCTTCAGTATTTCTGTCAAACGCGTCTGGCAGCAAAGTATGATTATACCGTTGTATTATTCAGACCTGAAAGAAATTCTCAGTATGAAAAGGAGATATCATCGCTTAAAAAGGCAAAGCTCGACGGTCATGCCGGAGAAGAGGAGACCTCAATGATGTATTATATTGCACCATCACTTGTTGATCAGCAGGCTCTTAAAGATCAGTCAGGCCTTGACCAGGGAAAACTTGACCAGCTTCCTTTCGCATATACCGGTATATGGTGGTATGCCAAATTCCCGAATCATTTTGCCAGTGATATTAATACTCCTGATAAACGCCTGGGAGAACTTCTTGTAAAAAGCGATGCTGAACAGCTTGCCGGGCTCATTAAATTCATGAAAACCAACAATTCGGTAAAGCAGCTTGAGGATGAATTTTATAAAAGGGCTGATAATCCGCTTAACAAGTAAATAATAAATATAATTACGGAGAGAGCCTGGATATTTTCCAGGCTTTTCCTTTTCCTGAATACCTGAACCTGTCATGAAGCCGGAATTCACCTTCCTGCCAGAATTCAAACATAAGCGGGATAAGCCTGAATCCGCCCCAGTGAGAAGGTCTTGAAACCTGTTTGTTATGAAATTGTCCTGCAAAATCATCAATCCTTGATTCAAGAAAATCACGGTCAGGTATTTCAGTACTTTGTTCGCTTGCCCATGCACCAAGCTGGCTCTCCCGAGGACGGGAAGCGAAATAAGAGTCTGATTCTCCGGGGCTTACTTTTTTTACCCGGCCTTCAATTCTTACCTGTCTTCCTGATTCGGGCCAGTAAAACAGCATAGCCGCATACGGGTTTTCTGTGAGTTGTTGTCCTTTCCTGCTGTTATAATTTGTATAAAAAACAAATCCGTCCTCACTGAAATCCTTGAGAAGTACAATTCTTGAAGAAACATGTCCTCCGGAAGTTGATGTTGACAGGCTTACTGCATCAGGATAGACCGATGTATCTGTCATTCTTTTTTCATACCATATACCAAACTGGACGAACGGATCAGGATTAATACTGTTTTCTGAAAAAGGCATAGTCTGAATAATGTAATGACAGAATAACAAGACGGCCTGTAACATTGTTTAAAACAGGCAGATTAAAAAATAAATATCTATCTTAACTGCCCAAATTTTATAAACATGAAAAACATAAAACGAAGAAGTTCATACAGAATGATCATTACAATAGGGGCGCTTCTGATGCTCATTTCATGCACGACTCAGCCACCAACGGATCTGACAGGGGAAAACATAATTCCCAAACCAGTTTCAGTAACTGCAACAGGAGACTATTTCTGTCTTGGACCAAAAGCCGTTATTTATATACAGGATCATTCAGGTGAAGTTTCCGCAATTGGGAATTATCTGTCTTCCGTTCTGAAGCCGGCAACAGGATTTAATCTTGATGTAAAGCCGACTGATGAGATACCCGGAAAAGGAAATATACTGCTTACCCTGTCAGGAGCCGGGCAGGTTGGTGATGAGGGATATGTTCTTACTGTTACAAAGAAGCTTATAACTATTGCAGCAAATAAACCCGCAGGCCTTTTCAACGGAATCCAGACCCTTAGGCAGCTGCTCCCTGCAGAAATTGAAAGCAAGACGGTTCAGGACCTTGACTGGCACATCGCAGGAGGAACTATAACTGACTATCCTGCATACAGTTACAGAGGCGCAATGCTTGACGTAACAAGACATTTCTTTACAGCTGATGAGGTGAAGAGATACATTGATCTTATTTCAGCATATAAAATAAATAAGCTTCACCTGCATCTTTCCGATGACCAGGGCTGGAGGATTGAAATCAAATCATGGCCAAACCTGACTCTATATGGCAGCAAAACAGAAGTAGGGGGAGGTGTTGGCGGATATTACACTCAGGAACAATATTCTGACATTGTAAAATACGGAGATGAGCATTTTGTTACAATTATTCCGGAAATTGACATGCCCGGTCATACAAATGCAGCGCTGGCTTCATATCCTGAACTTAATATAAATGGTAAGGCTCCTGAATTATATACAGGAACCGAAGTGGGTTTCAGCACCCTGGCAACCAAAAAGGAAATTACATATAAATTTATTGAAGATGTTTTCGGAGAATTGGCAAAACTTACAACAGGCCCGTATATGCATATCGGAGGTGATGAATCGCATGTAACAAAGAAAGAGGACTATATTCCTTTTGTCGAAAGAGTTCAGGATATTGTTATCGGGCTGGGTAAAACTCCAATCGGATGGGATGAAATTGCTCTCGGGAAACTAAGACCCGGAGTGATTCCCCAGTACTGGTCAAGTGCAGTGAACGCAAATAAGGCAGTTGAGCAGGGAGCAAAACTTCTTATGTCGCCATCATCAAGGGCTTATATTGACATGAAATATGATTCATTGACAAGAATAGGCTACACCTGGGCCGGACTTATTGAAGTTGACAAAGCATATAACTGGGACCCGGCGACTCTTGAAAAGGGAATAGGAAAGGAAAATATAATCGGAATTGAAGCAGCCTTGTGGGCTGAAACAATTACAACCATGAAAGATATTGAATATCTGGCATTTCCAAGGCTTCCAGGACTTGCTGAAGTAGGCTGGACAGAAGCATCGGCAAGAAACTGGGAGGAATACAAAATCCGCCTGGGAAATCATGCAAAACGGTTCAGGATCCTGGATATCGGATATTACCCGTCAAAACTGGTTCCCTGGGTTGAATAGCTAAATTGTTAGTTCATTTTCACCTTTCTGCAGGTCAAAGCACACATAAGTACCTGACCTGTCAGAGAACCAGTTGCCTGATTTCAGATTTTTTGAATCATTTATTCTGACCAGGGGTTTTATTTCGCCCCTGGTTTTTATTTGTATGTTTTTTGATGCCGCATCAAGTTTTACCGTAAAGCCCGGTGCAGCAAACGGAGCCTTAAACATAATATTCTTTTTCCCCGGATTAATTTCAGTGAGTTCTTTTGCTGCCCAGTATCTCGATATTTCAGCAAGCTTCATCCACACAAGATTATTGTATTTTGCATCAAGCCGCTTCTTTACCTCTTTTAATATGTTAAAGCCGGTTTTTTCACCATTGTAATAAACTCCCGGCCAGTGACACACCATAACTGCAGGCTCGCCGCTGTCAATAACGTCAACCATTCTGCCTGATTTCAGGTCTTCGCTTATGAAATTATCGGGATTTCCTTTTGTGAGACCATCCCAGCCACCAAGCCAGTCGCCGGTGCAGCCGAGGATAGATACCACGCATTTGGGATCCGGAGTATCAAGTCCTGAAGGGTGAAGCACCTGAGGAGCCACGCTCTTTCCTTTTTCGGTAAAAAGATCCCTGAAATAATGAGATATTTCAGAGCCATATACTGATCTTACAGCATCCATTGTTCCAAGCGCAAGATTTGTCTGATTCCTGCTGCCATAGCCCCCTGGAGTGGTCAAGCCTTCGCAGCTTAATCCGGCTTCCTTCAGTATTTTCAATGCAAATTCCTGATATGCAGCAAGTTCATCTGCGCTTTTTGTCTGACTCCATTCCCAGTTCTCCATATATTCCGGAGTAGCATCAGGATATGGCTGACCTGTTTTTATATTAATTACCCTGGTATGGCTGACCATTTCCGGGTGAATATCCCAGTTAGGTACTATAAGTTCCCTGACAAGATTAAGGCTTTGTTCAAGTTCCTTTTTTGTCCAGCCGGGTATAAAACGGTTAACCCATCCGGTACATGCAGGAAACGGGACAATGCTGTATTTTCCCTTAACTCCGTTTTCCAGTGCCCATTCTGCAAATTCACGGACAAAAATGTCAGGAATTTCCCGTGGAAGTTTCCGCCAGTCCTGCCTGTACTGGTCGGGAAAAACCTCTCCAAACTGTGGAATACCGTAATAAGCCATGTTAACGAGGCAGGTTGAGTCATCAATTATAAGGCTTACCGGAACCCGGTTATAAGGATTAACTACTTCAACTCTGACAGCTTTCTCCGGCAGAATATTAACCGGGTCAATAGCCAGTGCCATTCCGGCCATTCCTGTTGTTCTGACAAAATTTCTTCTGTTATATTTCATTTTCTCCGCTTTGAATTTATTATCTGGTTTTTAAGTCCCTGTATGCAGCCTCCATTAACAGAAAAAAGGCCTGTCCTTCTGTGGCTGTTCCTGATTTATTAAAGTTGGGAGCGCCGCAAACACCATGCACCAGTCCATACTGATCAACTTTTTTATATGCGGCTGATCTCATTTTATATCCATGGCTGAGGTATGTTTTATCAAGCCATCCGCCCTGTACGCCCCTGAAAATGGTATAAGCGAGCATCTGGGCAGTATTTGTCTCAACAAAGGAAGATGGATCATCGAGGATATCGTGGAAGAGACCATCCTGGCGCTGGCATTTCAGGCAGGCATCAATGAGTTCCCTTATATAGCCGGCAAGAAGGGCTTTTTCCTCATTCATCGATTCAGGCAGAGTTCTGAGCACCCTGGTCATTCCTGCTGCTGCCCATCCGTTTCCAACTCCCCAGAAAAGTTTTCTTTCATAACGCATCCGGTCCTGGTCCCACATGTGGTAATAAAGCCTCCTGTCCCTGTCGAGCAATATCTTTCTGTAGCCTTCAACCTGTTTCATTGCTTCATCATAATGGCCGCATGCTGCAATAAAAGGCGGAGCCATGTAGAAGGCATCCACCCAGATCATATTCTCTATATAATTATGGTAAATTATACCTTCCCTGGTTTTTGGAGACTTGTACAGCAGGAAGTCAAGCATTCTGTCAGCGGCAGCCTGAAGAGCCTTGTCTCCGGTTTCCCTGGCGGCATAAAGTAACGGTTCCCCGTTAGAAGCAGGATCAGTTACCGGCCTGTCACCTTCATTTAAACCCAGCCTCCCATCTTTTTTCTGGTTGACAACGGCATCCTTAGCCATAAGTATGACAAGGTCCTTTTCTCCCAGTTCGAGCAGCGCCTGTGAAGCAACACCCTGTTCCCAGGCCCTGCGCTGCATGGCAAGCATGGCATTCATGACTTTTCTGACAGTATCATTCTCAGGCCTTACCGAAATGCCTGAAGCTTCAAGGTCTGACGAAGCCAAAAGCATATACAGGAAAACAGCAAGGCAGGAGATTCTCATGAAGAAAGCTTTATTTTTCATATGAAGTTTTATTTTCCAGTACTTTGTATAATTGTAGTCATCTGTCTGTCAAGCGATTTACCCTTGTAGGTTTCATAAATGCAATCGGTCCGTCCGCTGTTTATAATGCCCATAGTTCCTATCATATTCCACATTGAATAACCGATCTGATGGGAATTAAAGATACTTACAACATTATTAAGATAGTCAACAGAAACTTTATGAGGAGTTTTATTATATACGCCAAATTCCTGCACCATTACAGGAATATCCTGTGATTCAGCAGTTTTGAGCCTTTCAACAAGATCTCTGAGGGGCACAACAGGATTACCTTCAGTATCGGTGATCTTTCCCTCAGCAGTAATTGTATATTCTGATTGTTTAGTGCCCCATTCTGTATTGGCGGGAATGATTTCGAAAGTATTATCAGGATATTTAAGAATAAGCCTGTTGAATGAAATCCAGTCGCCGGAAGTAATAGAGAAAGTCAGCTTTGAACCTGTAGCTGGCAGGATTGTGCCATAATCTTTATTTGAAATATTCTGATATCCCCACTGAGTGCTTATTATCTGAGTCCAGTCTACACCAGGTTCAGAATTGCATACAAAGCTTTTTGAGTAGATTATATTATTATCCAGTTTCATTTCCAGCTTAGCCTGTACAGAAACCTGCCTTACATTAATAAAAACCTCCATGTCCTTTGGAAAAGTGCCGTTAATTATAAGCGAAGACTGGTATTTGCTTTGCCAGGGGCCGAAAAGGTACATATTAATATCGGTCATCGGCCATACCGGCAGAGGCCAGGTATCTGCTCCGCTGACCCATTCTGCTTTATAGTGCGTAAGTTGCATGGGATCATATACATGGACAGCCTGTATTACATTTTTCCTGTCGGAAAATGAATTCAGGATCTGCCTGCTGTAATTAAGACCGTCGACAAATATTATTCTGTCGGGCTGAACAGCCTGAATTCTGTCAATGGCTTTTTTCATCAGAGTAACATAAACGCTTTCATCGATGTCCTTTGGCTCATTTACAAGGTTGAAACTAAGTTTTTCCCATGGGATATCCTTATATCTCCTGGAAAGGTATTCCCAATGATTCAGGAAGGCTTTCTGGGCAGTGGCATCTGACCATAGATCAATATTCTGATTTGCAGGAAGATTTGCAGCCGGATTCACACAATAACCGGGAACACGGTGCAGGCAGATACAGACATGAACACCATAATTGTCAGCATATTCAAGGGCTTTGTCAATTTCGGCAAGTTCATCCTCAATGAAAACATCCCAGTTTCCTGACTGAGTATAGGTTCTGTAATCAAGTGGGAGTCTGATAAAATTGAAACCCAGATCCTTTACTATTGCAAACTCTTCTTCTGTGAATCCATTATCTGACCAGCCTATATCATATTTGCCAAGGAGGTTGAAACCTTTATGTTCCCTGCTGAAGCGATGAAGATCAATTTCGGAAAAAACAAGAGGACTGCTTTCATGTTCGCATCCTGAAAAGAATACACACAGCAGAAAGAACAAAGACAATATTATTATTAATCTTAATTTCTGCATTTTTTATACCTTATATATATAGTATTAACAAAAATAGAAATAAAATCATTCAGGATAAGGAAGAAGGATAACAAACTGATAATGTAAAAAATATGTGGTAAAAGACTATTTTTGAGTAATAATAAAAAAATATGCCAGGCAGAGAAAAAATATACACCCTTGAGCTTAAGTATAACGGATTACCTGCCCACTTTGTCTTTAAAAGTATGGAGGAAATAGATGAGGCTGCAGGTGGTATTTCAGACGATCCTCACAGGCATAATTATTATACTGTTATATGGCCGTTCGGAGCTACCGGAAAGCATATAATTGATTTCAGGGAATACCCGATAACAAGGGATAATATTTTCTTTGTAAGCCCGTGGCAGGTACATCAGGTTATTACTGATGCCAGGCCAACCGGTTATGTAATACTGTTTACTTCAGAATTTCTTAACAAGAACAGCATCAGGCAGGATTTCGTGTCAAACCTTAAGCTGTTCAGAGACAGTGATGATACGCCACCATTGCCTGTAAATGCTGAAATGGCATCAAAACTTAAGCACTTCGCCGATAATATGAAGGCCGCTTTTAAGGAGCAGTCAGAAATGTCGCTTGAGACAGCCGGTGCTTATCTGAAGCTTTTTCTAATAGAGTGCAACGGGCACTGTTCAATAAATCCTGAGTCTGATCCCCAGAATGCTGAAGTAAGCAGGAACCTTGTGAAAAATTTCAGGGACCTTGTAGAAAAGAATCATTTCAGGTGGCATCAGGTACAAAACTATGCAGAAGCTTTACATGTGACCCCCAACTACCTGAATGAAGTGATCAAGGGTGCCATGAGCATTCCTGCAAAGGAAGTTATTCAGAGCCGGATAATACTGGAGGCAAAGAGGATGGCATTATTCACAGTAAAGACAAATAAGGAAATTGGCTTCGACCTTGGTTTTGATGATCCTGCTCATTTCAGCAAGTTTTTCAGGAATAACGCAAACCAGTCGTTACTGGAATTCAGGGAAAGCATAGTATCCGGTTCCGGAAAAACTGCATTATAGGTACATTTTGAGTGCCAATCGATAATTTGTACAATCCATTCCATATTTTATCCATTTCAGACGCATATCTGCCGCAATACCTTTGTCGCATAATTAAAAATTAAAAATTATTGCAATGACAACAGCTACAAAATCAAAATGGATCATTGATCCTTCACACAGTGAAGTTTCATTCAAGGTTAAACATCTCATGATTTCCAATGTACGGGGAGTTTTCAACGAGTTCAGCGGTAGTGTAAGTACTGATGGGGACGAATTGCTTGCTGACAGCATAGAATTCAGCCTCAACACAACATCTGTAGATACAGGTTCTGCTGACCGTGATGCACACCTGAGAAGCGCTGATTTTTTTGATTCAGAAAAATACAAGACACTGGATTTCAAGGGTAAAAGCTTAAAAAAGGGTGTGGAAGCAGGAACGTTTATACTTGAAGGCGATCTTACGATTAAGGGAGTAAGCAAGCCTGTAAAACTGAATGTTGAATTTGGCGGAAAGATGAAAGATCCTTGGGGCAATGAGAAAGCAGGGTATACCCTTACCGGAAAAATAAACAGGAAAGACTGGGGACTGAACTGGAATGCAGCGCTTGAGGCAGGCGGGGTTCTTGTAAGTGACGATGTTTCATTATTCTGCGAAGTGCAGTTTATTAAGCAATCCTGATGAAGGAGGATTACAAAATGGCAAAAAGGGTACTTCATAAGTCTGCCAGCCGTGGTTTCGCAGATCATGGCTGGCTTAAAAGCAGGCATACATTCAGCTTTGCAGGTTATTATAATCCTGAGAGGATGCAATTTGGCGCCCTGAGGGTTCTCAACGATGATTATGTTGAGGCAGGAAAAGGCTTCGGAACTCATCCGCATGATAATATGGAGATCATTTCTATTCCCCTTGAAGGCGATCTTGAGCACAGGGACAGCATGGGAAATGTCTCTGTAATTAATCAAGGTGACATACAGGTTATGAGCGCCGGAACAGGGATCTTTCACAGTGAGTTCAATAAAAACACCGACAGGCCTGTCAAATTTCTTCAGATCTGGGTCTACCCTGACAAGAATGATGTAGAACCGCGTTATGAGCAGCTTACCCTTAATATTTCTGACAGAAAAAACAGGTTTCAGCAAATTATTTCGCCTGATCCGGAAAGAGAAGGTCTGTGGATCCATCAGAAGGCATGGTTCAGTATCGGAAGTTTTGAAAAGGGAACCAGAACTGATTATAAACTGAAATCGAAAGGTTCCGGAGTTTATGTTTTCATACTGAAAGGCCAGGTTTCAGTTGATGGGCAGGAATTGAATGACAGGGATGGTTATGGAATCTCTGAAACAGTTAAAATTACAGTTGAGGCATTATCACAATCGGATGTATTGTTGATTGAAGTGCCGATGATTTAGTGATAAAATCCAGATCAGTAAAAACAGGTGTTTTGTATCAAATGTCACAAAACACCTGTTTTTGTTATATAAATATTAGGCATTTTGAAAATTGCTGGTTATTTTTAATGAATAAACATGTAAGGTTTTTTAATGAGAGAATATGATTTTGTAAGGAAGTATAATTAAATGGATATAAACCTGATATCTGTCTTTTCAGAATAATAAACCTGTTGTATTTAAGACTTAATTATATTATGATGAAACATAATCTGATTATTACCACAGCGCTGCTGTTTATTTTTGCAGCGACGGACCTGTCAGGGCAGGTTATTGTACCTGCCGGAGGAGGAAATGCTACCGGCGCAGGAGGTTCTGCTAGCTATACAATAGGGCAGACAATGGTTGCAGGTTCCGATGAGTCAAAATCTGTTGCACAAGGATTTCAGCAGCCTTACGAAATTCTTTTAGTAGGAATTAACGAAATGACAGGAATTAAGCTTGACTGCAAACTTTTTCCTAATCCGGCAACAGATTACATAAAACTGAAGTTAGAGAATTATGAAGGAGAGGAATTGACAGTCATTCTTTTCGACATGGGAGGAACAATGCTCCTTAATTCGAAGCTTGAGAGTGATGAATTGATGATCCCGATGCAGGGAAGAAAGCCCGGAACCTACCTTCTTAAACTAACTGACGGGAAGCTTGATCTGAGAATTTTCAAAATAATTAAGAAATAAAAGGTATGAAAAGGACAATTACTTTATTGTTTGCAGCCTTTATGGCCGCAAGTGTTATTGCCCAGGCTCCACAGAAGATGAGCTACCAGGCTGTAATAAGGAACACAAGCAATCAGCTTGTTGTTAATCATTCAGTCGGGATGAGGATCAGTATTCTGAAGGAAACTGCTACAGGAACAGTTGTTTATACAGAAACGCATACAGCGACTTCAAACGGAAGTGGTATTGTTACTGTTGAGATTGGTGCAGGAACCCCTGTTACCGGGACCTTTACTGCAATAGACTGGTCAACAGGCAAATACTTTGTAAAAACTGAAACTGATCCGGAAGGTGGCACATCCTATTCTGTAACAGGAACAAGCCAGCTCCTCAGTGTTCCCTATGCTTTAAGGGCAGACAAGGCAGCAACTGCCGATAAAATTACAGGCTCTTTAAATAAACTTGAAGTAGCAGGTCAGACTGACAATTATGAAGAGGCTCTTTTTGAAGTAAAAAACAAAACAGGTCAGACAGTTTTTGCTGTTTATAATGAAGGTGTTCGCATTTTTGTTGATAACGGAAGTGCAAAAGGAGCAAAGGGCGGTTTTGCAATCGGCGGCTTTGGTTCCTCAAAAGCTGATCCCCAGAATTATTTTGTTGTTAATCCTGACAGCATAAGAGCTTATGTAAATGCTGATCCGGCTTCAAAGGGAGCAAAGGGCGGCTTTGCAATCGGCGGCTTCGGTTCATCAAAAGCAGTGACACAGGATTATCTTGTAATACACCCCGACAGCATAAGGATGTATGTTAATGCTGATGCAACCATTAAGGGAGCCAAAGGTGGTTTTGCTATCGGTGGTTTCGGATCGTCAAAATCAGTACCCCAGGAATACCTTATAATTAATCCTGACAGCATTAGAATGTATGTTGACACTGATGATGCAGCCAAGGGAGCAAAAGGCGGTTTTGCCATCGGTGGTTTCGGATCATCAAAATCGGTACCTGAAGAATACCTGCGCGTTACACGAGACAGCACAAGGGTATATCTGAATAATACCTCAGCCAAGGGCAAAAAGGGAGGTTTTGCAGTTGGCGGATTCGGGGGCTCAAAGGGCGCAGAAGAAGATTATCTGTTCCTTAACTCCGACAGTACAAGATTTTATGTACGCAATCAGGGCGATTTTTCATCTTCTTTCGATATTATCGGGTATGGCGCTGATCAGTTGAGAAAATCATTATTCCAGGCAG
>CAZEYY010000080.1:0-4442 GCA_964516485.1 uncultured Rikenellaceae bacterium | reverse complement strand
TTCGATATTATCGGGTATGGCGCTGATCAGTTGAGAAAATCATTATTCCAGGCAGATCCGGATACAGTTAACATCCAGGGGGTTCTGAATGTCCAGAACAATCTTGTTGTTTCAGGGAATGTTGAAACACAGGGATCTGTGGTTCAGGTTGGATCACTTTCTGATGCTTCAGGCAATACATACAAAACTGTAAAAATAGGTACAGATGAATGGATGGCTGAGAACCTCAGAACAACTAAATATTCAGACAGTACAGATATACAAAATGTTACAGACAATACGGCATGGAGCCTGCTTACAACAGGTGCATATTCTGAGTACAACAATGATCCGTTATTGGTTAATACTTATGGACGGCTTTACAACT
This sequence comes from uncultured Rikenellaceae bacterium, assembly GCA_964516485.1. GTDB lineage: Bacteria > Bacteroidota > Bacteroidia > Bacteroidales > VadinHA17 > LD21. The sequence continues at coordinate 4,075 of CAZEYY010000080.1, read as the reverse complement.
GGCATGCTGTAAACACAAACCTGCTTTGCCCTACAGGCTGGCATGTTCCAACAGACACGGAATGGGCTAATCTTAGCATGTACCTTACAAATAATAATTATGGCTATTTTGCAGGAAGCCCTGAAATTGCAAAATCAATGGCATCAACAACATTGTGGGCAGCCACACAGGTTCTGCCGGGTCCGGGAAATGCCCCTGAGACAAACAACAAGACAGGATTTAATGGTCTTCCGGCAGGTCAGAGGAATTTTGACGGAACCTATACAGGATTGACTCAGTTAACAATGTGGTGGTCAATTAGTTCAGGAGGTTCTTTTGAAGCATTATCCAGCGGACTTATGTTTGATCAGGGAATGCTTATATCTGGGCCAAACCAGCAGGTATCAGGATTTTCAATTCGTTGTATGAAGGGAGAATATTTACCCTGATAAAGGCTTATAAAAATTTACGTTTGCTAAACAGCCTGGTTAGATCTGATTAAAAAGCAGAAAAAGCAGGCTTTTTATATTTTAATATTCAGTCTTTTATACATCTTACAGAAGCTCCCGATCTTTTGTCGAAGCTGAGCCGGTCGATGTATGTATAACTGTAATTCATTGCACGAACATATCCGTTTGTTGATGTGCTTTCGTTAGCTGTCCACCAGTAGCCGTAACGATTTACATTGCTGAATGTTCCGGTATAGTAACGGTAACCGCCGGGAACAGCTGTGAAGCCGGTTGAATTGTCTGCTCCTGAATTAGGTGCAAGCCAGTGAAGGGTTCCGGCTTCCTTAAGTTTGCCCCCGGCAACATTATTTCCACCAACTGAAGAGATCATTGTATTCCATTCTTCATCAGACGGAACGTGCCATCCGGCGGGGCATAGTTTTCCAGAGTTCACTGCATGCCAGTTATACAGCGATCCGTATAGGGTGGAAGAGTTTTCGTACCAACAGAGTCCGCCATCTGTAAGGGCTTGCCAGAATGTGGGATTACTTACCTGCGGAATTGTAGTTCCGTCATTATATTGCCGTGTGGCAAGGTTTTCCGCCATCCAAACCTGTGAACCAAGCTGAATTGTTTTATAAGTCCTGCCCTGAATGTCTGTCACCTGGTCATAAACAAGGTCTGTATTAAACGTAATATCAGGAGTATATTCAGCAAGAGTTGTAAAAGTTCTGTCAGATCCGATACTTGTACCCATTGAATTTGTCGCAACCGCCCTGAAATGATACAGGGTGTTTGGTTTCAGTCCGGTAATTTCAATGCTGCGCTTGCCGCTTGTCTTTCCGCTGACTGTGTCAGGGTTGGCGCTCACTGTATGTGTATAGGCTGTTGAGGTATCATACTCAAATTTTACTGTTGTCATCAGGTAGCCCGGAGTGACAATTGCATTCAGTGTTGTCCATGTCTGACTGATATATGAAACTGAGTCTGTATAGGCAGAAGGTGCAGCGGGAGTGTTTTTTTCTTCCTCTTTTTTCTCATCTTTCTTGCATGAAACAACGATTATCAGCATCAGTGCCAGGGCAAGGGCTATATCGGTTAAGTATCTGTTTTTGTCTTTCATAGCTTAATTAAAGCTGTAAAATTGGTATTTTTAAATAAAAATTGTGCCAATATCGGTAAAAATTCTAAATAAAGCTTTGTAAACAATTGAACACAGACTGAAAAACCTTAATGTACAGGTCAGTCCTGTTCAAATATTAATATAACTAAAACGGGAATTTTACATAATTATGATCAGAACAATAAATTAATATTAATTAATGATTTCTGAAGTATGCTATAAAGCCGGTAAATGGATATCTCAGATAAGTAAGAAAGTTTAATAAAACACAATAAGTGTATATTATACACTTAACAGATAAAATAAAGATTCAAATGAGTAAAGTAGGTGAATTATTGGGGGCTGCAGCCATTTTTTTATTGCTTGCCACATGCTCTGAATCAACCAATCAGGAAAGAATTAAAACAAAAGGACCGGAACTAATAGATTTCAGGGTTCTCCCTTTTGAGCTGTCAGTGGTTAAACTTCTTGACGGACCGTTCAGGCATGCTACAGAACAGAATATCAAAACACTTCTTAATTATGAACCAGACAGGTTGCTGTCGCGTTTTTATTCTGAAGCCGGTCTGAAGCCAAAGGCAGTACAATATATGGGCTGGGAGAATGAATCTCTGGCTGGGCATTCACTGGGACACTATCTCAGCGCGTGTTCGATGATGTATCAGACAACAGGAGATGAGCGTTTTAAACAAAGGATTAATTACATAGTATCAGAACTGGGCTATCTTCAGGAAAAGGACGGAGACGGATATATAGGTGCCTTTTCCGGGGGAAAAAAGATACTCGGAGAGGAAGTAGGAAAAGGAATCATAAGGTCGCAGGGTTTTGATCTGAATGGTATCTGGGCACCCTTCTATACCCAGCACAAGATAATGGCAGGGTTGAGGGATGCTTACAGACTATGCGGCAATGAATCAGCGCTTACTGTTGAAAAAAGATTTGCGGACTGGATTGGAAAGGTAGTTCTTCCCCTGGATCATGACCAGGTTCAGAATATGCTCAGGTGTGAACATGGAGGAATAAGTGAAACAATGACAGATCTTTATGCTGATACCGGAGATGAAAAATATCTTAAGATATCAGAAGTGTTTTACCAGGAAGCTATACTTGATTCACTTAAGGCAGGAAAGGACATACTTCCGGGAAAACACTGCAATACAAACATTCCGAAGCTTATTGCCCTCTCCAGGCACTATGAAATAACAGGTGATTCTTCTGACAGGAAAGCTGCTGAGTTTTTCTGGGACAGGGTGGTCAATCATCATTCATACGTTACAGGAGGAAATGGCAATGATGAATATTTTGGTCCGGCAGACAAACTGAGAAACAGGCTTGGAGAAGGCACAACGGAATCATGTAATGTGTACAACATGCTAAAGCTTACTGAGCATATTTTTGAGTGGGAGGCATCGGCTAAGGCTGCTGATTTTTATGAGAGGGCGCTGTTCAATCACATACTGTCGACACAGAATCCGGTCACCGGAGAAGTGACATATAACCTTTCCCTTGACATGGGCGGTTACAAGCTTTTCCAGGATCCTGATGAGTTTACATGCTGTATCGGAACAGGAATGGAGAATCATTCAAAATATGGTAGGAATATTTATTATCATAATAATACAGAACTTTATCTGTTTCAGTTCATTGCCTCTGAACTTAACTGGCAGGAGAAAGGCCTGACGCTTATCCAGGAAACAAAATTCCCTGAGGAACAGGGTACAAAGCTTGAGTTCAGATGTGAAAAACCGCTTCAACTTGCCCTTATGGTCAGATATCCTTACTGGTCGGAAGACGGAATTGAAATCAGGATTAACGGGAAAACGAAAAAAGTAAAGCAGACTCCCGGAAGTTTTGTGAGGATCGACAGAACATGGAAAACCGGAGATGTTGTTGAGGTAAGTCTGCCATTTTCCCTTCGTCTTGAAGCCATGCCTGATGACAGTAACAGGGTGGCAGTTATGTACGGTCCGCTGGTACTCGCCGGAGACCATGGTCCGGTTGATAACACAGCTGCAAGGGATACAATGTATGTGCCTGTATTTCAAACAGATCGGAGAGATCCCAAAAGATGGACACAGCCGGTAGAAGGCAATGTCAATACCTTCAGGACTGTTAATACAGGCAGGCCAGGGGATGTTGAGCTAAGGCCATTTTATACTTTCCATGACAGAAGGTATTCGGTTTACTGGGACCTGCTCAGAGAGGCAGAATGAGTAACACGACAGATCGAAAGCAGAACATAACGGGATTCATTGTGACAGAATTTTACAACTGAATTATCCTGTTATTTTTGCCGGTAAGCCTTTCACAAGAACAGGTTTTAGGTCATGTGCCTTAGGAGTGAAGATATCATCCGGAGTCAGTCCGCATTCCTTAATCATTTCAAAGCAGTATTCAAGCCTTCCGAGTTCTCTTCCGGTATTGTTTGTTCCGAAAGTGAATTTAATTCCGGCTTCCTTAGCCATTTTTATCATTTCAGCAGAAGGGGTTTTGTAACGTGCATTTATTTCAAGTGCAATATTAT
>CAZEYY010000079.1:10401-16909 GCA_964516485.1 uncultured Rikenellaceae bacterium | reverse complement strand
TAACAGCCCCTTTTCATATTTAAGGCCTAATATTTCCCAAATTTAATTGAAGCCTGGGCTGCAGCAAGTCTGGCAATCGGAACCCTGAATGGAGAGCAGCTTACGTATGTGAGGCCTGTTTTGAAGCAGAACTCAACTGAAGCAGGATCACCACCCTGTTCTCCGCAGATACCAACCTTAAGTTCAGGTCTTGTTGCACGGCCTTTCTCAACTGACATCTTGATGAGCTGACCAACACCGTCCTGATCGATAGTCTGGAACGGGTCAGCAGCGAGCATCTTCTTGTCGAGATAGTCATGCAGGAAGCCTCCGATATCATCACGGCTGAATCCGAATGACATCTGAGTAAGGTCGTTTGTACCAAATGAGAAGAACTCAGCGCTCTTCGCCATACGGTCAGCGAGAAGACATGCACGTGGTATTTCGATCATAGTACCATATTTGTAGTCAATTTTGCTGACTTTATGTTTCTTGCATACCTCTTCATAAACCATGTCAACAACTTTCTTTGTTACATCAAGTTCTGACACATCGCAGGTAACAGGAACCATGATTTCAGGATGCGGATTCTTCTTCTCGTTAATAAGCTCCATTGTAGCTTCGAATATTGAGCGGACCTGCATCTCAGTAACTTCAGGATATGTAATGCCAAGACGAACGCCACGGTGACCCATCATCGGGTTTGATTCATGAAGCGCTTCACCTCTTTTTGCAATATCTTCCTTGTTTATTCCGAGAGCTTTTGCAAGTTCTGCCTGTTTTTCAGGGCTCTGTGGCACAAATTCATGGAGAGGAGGATCGAGAAGCCTGAATGTTACTGGCAGTCCGTCCATTGCAGCCATAGTTGCTTTCATGTCCTTCTTCACAAAATGGAAGAGTTCATCGAGAGCCTTACGGCGTTCACCTTCATTTGCACTAAGGATCATTTTGCGAAGGAGGAAGAGAGGCTGTTCTGAACCTTTTCCGTAGAACATGTGCTCTGTACGGAAGAGACCAATACCTTCTGCTCCAAAATCGCGTGCAATTTTTGCATCATCAGGAGTATCGGCATTTGTGCGAACACCCATTTTCCTGTATTTGTCTACTATCTTCATGTACTCCTGGAACCTTGGATTTTCTGAAGCATCCATCAGTTCGAGCGCACCTGAATATACATTACCTTTTGTACCATTGAGGGTTATAACATCACCTTCCTTAATAACGATGCTTGATCCGGTAACCTTTGCAGTTTTGCCGGCTACGTCAACATGGAGGCCGCCTGCACCCACGATGCAGCATTTGCCCCATCCGCGTGCAACAAGAGCAGCATGTGAAGTCATACCACCACGTGCTGTAAGAATACCTTCTGCAGCACGCATACCTTCAACGTCCTCAGGGTTTGTTTCTTCACGGAGAAGAATGACTTTTTCACCCTTACGTGCCCATGCAACTGCATCTTCAGCTGTAAATACAACCTTACCAACTGCAGCTCCAGGACCGGCAGGAAGACCTTTAACGACAGGTTTTACCTTGCTCTCAACAGCAGGATTGCAGATAGGGTGAAGAAGTTCATCAAGCTGAACAGGGTCAACCCTCAGTACTGCTGTTTTCTCATCAATAAGTTTTTCATGAAGCATGTCCATCGCCATGTTAAGTGCAGCGGTACCGGTTCTTTTACCAGCGCGGCACTGAAGCATATAGAGAACACCTTCCTGAATTGTGAATTCTATATCAAGCATGTCCTTGAATGATTTTTCAAGAATATCGCGGATGTCGCAAAGCTCCTTATAGGTCTTCGACATTGCTTCCTGCATGCTTTTCAGGTGTTTGTTCTGATCATTTTTTGTATCGTCATTGAGAGGGCTCGGAGTGCGGATACCTGCAACAACGTCTTCTCCCTGTGCATTTACAAGCCATTCACCATAGAAAAGATTTTCGCCTGTGGCAGGGTTACGTGTAAAGGCAACACCGGTTGCTGATGTATCGCCCATGTTGCCGAATACCATAGCCTGCACATTAACTGCTGTACCCCAGTCATCCGGAATACCTTCGATACGACGGTATGAAACGGCTTTCTTGCCATTCCAGCTTTTGAAAACTGCCTTGATACCACCTTCGAGCTGCTGTTTAGCATCATCCGGGAATGGAACACCAAGAACTTCCCTGATTTTCTTCTTGAAATCTTCAGCAAGCTGTTTCAGCTCATCAGCTGAGATCTCTGTATCTGACTTATAACCTTTCTTATGTTTGAACTCATCAAGCATCTCATCAAGCTGTTTGCGGATTCCTTTTCCGTCAACAGGCTCAATGCCTTCAGCTTTCTCCATAACAACGTCAGCATACATCATGATAAGACGGCGGTATGAATCCCAAACAAACCTGGGGTTGTTTGTCTTCTTGAGGAAACCAGGAATTGTTGCCGAGCAGAGTCCGATGTTGAGAACTGTATCCATCATACCGGGCATAGATTTGCGTGCACCTGAACGACATGATACCAGGAGTGCATTTTCAGGATCTCCGTACTTCATATTCATTGCTTCTTCAGTCTTCTTCATTGCAGCCCATACTTCAGGCATAAGGTCAGGATGAAGAGTGCTGTTATTTGTAAAATATTCCACACAGGCTTCGGTTGTGATTGTAAAACCTGCAGGAACGGGAAGTCCTAAAAGACACATCTCTGCAAGGTTGGCGCCTTTACCTCCAAGGAGGTTTTTCATGTCGGCTTTACCTTCTGCAGTCTTGTTTCCGAAGGAGTAAACTCTTTTAATTTTTGACATAATGTTATTGATTTGAGATAATTAATGTTTTTTTTTGAAAATCACGCGCAAAGTTAAAATAAAAATCGAATTTATAAAACGGCAATAGTGTGATCAGGACCTGGGGTGGAACATAATTAATGTGTCCCTGAGGTAACTTCTGTCTATGTGGGTATAAATCTCGGTAGTAAGTATCGATTCATGTCCAAGCATTTCCTGTACAGCCCGGAGATCGGCCCCTGCTTCAACAAGATGAGTTGCAAAAGAATGTCTGAAAGTGTGGGGACTTATTTTTTTTCTTATCCCGGCCTTGCCTGCAAGATCCTTAATGATAGCAAAGATCATGGCTCTTGTCAGCCCGCTGCCTCTTCTGTTGAGGAAGACAATATTCTCATCTTTTATTTTTGTCAGCCTTCTGCGGTCAGTCATATATAAGTCTATTTCTTTGAGTGCCTTGTCACTTACCGGCACCATTCTCTGTTTGTTTCCTTTGCCGGTGATTAAAACATACCCCTCTTCCCTGTGAATATCAGTAAGGTGCAGGTTTGTCAGTTCAGATACCCTCAACCCGCAGCCATACAGTGTTTCAATTATTGCTTTGTTACGATGACCTTCAGGTTTGCTAAGGTCTATAGCTTCAATAATCATGTCAATTTCTGCAACTGACAGAACCTGTGGCAGTTTCAGTCCAATCTTTGGCGATTCGAGGAGAAGAGCAGGATTATCATCTGTTTCACCCTCAATAAGAAGAAATTTGTAAAATGCCCTTATGCCCGATAAAACCCTCGACTGGGTTCTGGTATTATTTCTCTCTGCCCCATACCAGCCTAAGAAATCCCTGAGGTCAGGATAGGTGACCTCGGCAGGATATTTCTCAATGCCCTTTTCAATGAAATAATTTTCAAGTTTTCCCGTATCATTAAGGTAAGCCTGTATGCTGTTCTCCGACAGCGATTTTTCGAGCCTGAGATAGATTTCAAAATTTTTTTCAGCCTGCTTCCAGGAAAGACTCATGGCGTTAGTTTGATATTAATCAGAATAAGTCGTAAAAGTATAACTAATTTTTGTCTATTTTTACCAATTCTAATTCAATTGCATGCCAGTGATTTCAATCTGTAAAAAATTATAAATCAGATGAAAATAGATATTATAAATGGTCCGAATCTCAACCTGCTTGGGACAAGGGAACCTGAAAAATACGGTAATACAACTTTCAGTGAATATTTTGACAAGCTTAAGTTTAAGTATCGTGATGTTGACTTCAGCTATTTTCAGTCGAATATTGAAGGTGAGCTTATAGACAGGATACACTTGTCGGGCAGGGAGTGTGATGCGATTATCCTGAATGCCGGTGGTTACACACATACCTCGGTTGCTATTCATGATGCAATTGCTGCCATTAAGGCGCCTGTTGCCGAGGTGCATATTACAAATGTGTACGCCCGTGAAGAATTCAGGCATAAAAGTCTTATATCAGCAAGCTGCAGGGGAACTGTATCGGGTTTTGGACTCGATAGTTACAGGCTTGCTGTTGAGGCTCTTATCGAAATTTCAAAATAAAACATACAAAAAATGTACAGAAAGAGGACTAAGATTGTCGCAACAATATCTGACAGAAATTGTGAACCGGAATTTATTGGCAGGCTCTTCGAGAGTGGAATGGATGTTGTAAGGATTAATTCGGCTCATGTAACTGTAGAGTCAGCCATAAGGATGATAGCCAATGTAAGGGCAGTATCAGACAGGATTGCAATACTCATTGATACCAAGGGACCTGAGATACGTACTACTTCTTCCCAGGAACCAATTTTGCTTAAGAAAGGCGAAAAGATAAGTGTTATCGGCGATCCCTCGGGAAAAACTACGAAGGATGCAATTTATGTGAGCTATCCTCAGTTTTCCTCCGATGTGGCTCTTGGTTCGGGAATTCTTATCGATGATGGTGAAATAGAGCTGAAAGCCCTCCGGAAACTGGGTAATTCACTAGAATGCTCAATAGAAAATGATGGCACTCTCGGATCCCGTAAAAGTGTCAATGTACCAGGTTCCAGGATTAACCTGCCTTCGTTGACAGAGAAGGACAGGGCCTTTATAAAAATGGCGGCAGAGAATAATGTCGATTTCATCGCTCATTCATTCGTCAGGTCGGCACAGGACGTCAAGGATGTACAGGATGTGATTAACAGCTATAATAGTGATATTAAGATAATTGCAAAGATAGAGAACCAGGAGGGGGTTGACAATATAGATGATATACTCGATAATGTTTACGGTATAATGGTTGCAAGGGGCGACCTTGCAATAGAGGTCCCCTATGAGAGGATTCCAGTGATCCAGAAAATGATAATAAACAAATGCATAGTTAACCGCAAACCTGTCATTGTTGCCACACAGATGCTTCATTCAATGATAAGCAACCCGAGGCCGACAAGGGCTGAAGTCAGCGATATAGCGAATGCAATCTACTCACAGACTGATGCCATAATGCTCAGCGGGGAAACTGCAAATGGCAAATACCCTGTTGAAGCCGTTAAGACAATGGTAAAGGTTGCCCTGGAGGTTGAAAAAAACAAGGAGAAGTTTCTTGATATTCCTTATCTCAATGCAACCGGTGAGATTTCGGCCTACCTGGCAAAGGTTGCAGTAAAGACTGCATACAGGATAGGAGCAAAAGGCATTATTGCCGATACAACAATGGGAAGAACTATCCGTGACATGGCTGCTTACAGGGGAATAAACCTGATACTGGCCCAGTGTTATTCTGACAGAACCATGCGTGAACTGGCCCTGTCGTACGGTGTATATGCAGGTTCGCAAGAGAGCCGGAAATCAATAGACGGATTTATTCATATTGCACTCAAAAATCTGCTTAAAGAACACAATATGAAAGGGGATGATATCGTTGTAGTTCTTGCAGGTAACTTTGCTGCAGGTTCAGGTTTCTCCTTCATTGAGGTTGGTTCTGTTGATCACCTTAAGGACAGGGTAAGTATTGAGGAAGATAAATGATGAATGGTCTGGTTTTTGTTGCATTATTTAATGCCTGAAGAGTTGGAAAATGCTTAAAAGCCTGATTCTGACAGTATATTTTTTGCTTCATCCGGTTCATGTCTCTCTTACAAGTATTGAATATGCTCCGGAACTTGATTCTTTGAAAGTATTTGTGAAATTGTATTTTGATGATTTTCTGCTTGATGCAGGTGTGTCTTCCGGGAAATTCCCGAAAGGAAAATCGGCTCAGGACTCCCTGCTGAAAAGTATTATTTTTGATGATTATCTTAACAGCAGGCTTAAAATTGAGGTGAATGGGAAAAAGCTGACCGGCAAACTAAACAGGCTTGAAATTGTTGAAAATGATGTAAAGGCTGATTTGCTTTATGAGAGCAGACGCAGACCTGAAAAAGTTACTGTAAGGAATCTCATAATGACAGGCTTGTACAGCGATCAGGCAAACCTTACAATAATTAGAGTTGAAGAGTTTGAGGAAGGTGTTAAGCTGACATCTGAAATAACAGAAAAGGAATTTAATATTGTATTGAAGAAGTGAAAAGTGAATTTTTGAGAAAGTATTTTTTTATACCCATGCTGCTTTTCCTGGTTACTGATGCGTTTGCAACTCATAACAGGGCAGGGGAGATAACCTATGTTCAGCTGTCACCGCTTAGCTATGAAATCACAATTACAACATTTACATATACCCTTAGTATCGCTGACCGCGAATATCTTGATGTTGAATGGGGTGACAATACAACCTCAACTGCCAGGAGGGTCAG
>CAZEYY010000079.1:0-10301 GCA_964516485.1 uncultured Rikenellaceae bacterium | reverse complement strand
AATATCTTGATGTTGAATGGGGTGACAATACAACCTCAACTGCCAGGAGGGTCAGCATCCTTACTCTTCCGAATTTCTATAAGCGTAATATTTACAAAATAGTACATACTTATCCCGGACCAGGTATTTATAAGGTTGTTGTACAGGATCCTAACAGGAATGCAGGAGTTAAAAATATTCCAAACTCAGTAAATGTTGTGTTTTCTATTTCAACTATTCTTACTGTTAATCCCTCAATGGGACTCAATAGTACTCCTGTCCTTCTTAATCCCCCTTACGACAAGGCTGCTTATGGCTATGTTTTCATTCATAACCCTGCTGCCTACGATCCTGACGGTGACAGTCTATCATACAAGCTTACTGTATGTACAAGGGAAGACGGGAGACCAATTGAGAATTATACAAATCCTCCAGCAACACACTCATTCAGAGTCGATTCAATTAATGGCGACCTTGTGTGGGATACTCCTGCCGATACAGGTATTTTCAATGCCGCCATGGAGATACAGGAATGGAGGAATGGCAAGAAAATCGGAATTGTTGTAAGAGACATGCAGATTGAGGTTTACAATACCAACAATAAGCCACCGGTAAACAGCCCTTTACGAAATTACTGCGTTGAAGCTGGAGATACTATTGATTTTGTTTTCTCTGCCACTGATGAAAACAATGACTTTCTTACGCTTAAATCAACATCAGGAATATTTACGTTCGAGAAATGTCCTGCGACTTTCACAAAAATTGACTCAATTGCCGGTTATGCTTCGGCAAGGTTCAGATGGATCCCGTGTCATGAAACTGTCAGAAGTCAACCCTATGATGTGATATTCAAGTCGGATGATTCAAACAGTGATGTGAAACTGGCCGATATCGACAACATGAAGGTGAAAGTACTGGGGCCGGCTCCTGTGATACTGAACGCTGCTCCTGAAGGCAAACAGATAAAACTTACATGGTCGGATTACGGAACTGATGTGATAGCTGGTTTCAGTATATACAGGAGGGAAGGAGCCAGTACCTATGTGCCTGATTCCTGTACCTCGGGCGTACCCCAGGCTCTTGGTTTTGCAAAGGTCGGATATGTTACCGGCAGTAATGCTACATCGTATATTGACAGTGATAACGGAGCCGGCCTGCAGTTTGGCAGGGAATATACATACAGGATTGTTGCTGTTTATCCGAATGGAACAGAAAGTAAAACTTCAGGGGAAATCACTTCTTCACTTGTCTCCGGGGTTCCTGTAATTACAAAGGTTACTGTCAGAAATACTGACGTTTCAAATGGTTCAATTTTTATTGAGTGGAAAAAGCCAACAGGCCTTGATACAATTCCGGCTCTCGGACCCTATGAGTACCTGATATACAGGGCCGATGGCACAGGTGGAGACCAGTACACCCAGATTGCTTCAAAACTTACTGCTGACCTGAACGACACAACCCAGCTCGATACACTTATAAATACTGTAAAATCGGGTTACATATACAAAATAGAACTTTGGAACAATGAACCGGGAAACCGATTCCTGATAGGAGAGCCTGCATACGCATCTTCATTATTCCTTACAGTTGCTCCGGGCGACAGGAAGGCGCGACTGTCGATGGCCAGAAACGTACCATGGATAAATACACGTTATGATATTTACAGGCTTAATGAAGGCACAATGAATTATGATTCAATTGCTTCCACAAATCAGTTGAGCTATGTCGATCAGGGACTTGAAAATGACAGGGAATACTGTTACCTCGTAAGGTCCTTTGGGGGATACCTTACCGAGGGCATGCCTAAAAATCTCATTAATTTTTCTGAGAAACAATGCGTCAGCCCAGTTGACAATGAAGCTCCATGCGCACCGGAAATAAATGTAAGGAGTCAGTGCGACAGTCTGTATAACACTGTAGGCTGGTCAGTTGCCGATCCTTCATGCTTAAGCGACATTGCAGGATATAAATTGTATTACAAGCGTACAACGGATGAAAATCTTGAGGAAATAGTTCAGATACCGGATCCGAATGTCTTTACTTATCTCCATGCTCCCGGTGATGTGATTTCAGGCTGTTATGCCGTTTCTGCTTACGACAGCAAGGGCAACGAAGGAGAAAAATCTGTAATCATGTGTGTTGATTCCTGCAATTTCTATGAAATACCTAATGTCTTCACTCCAAACGGCGATGATATAAATGATTTCCTTATTGCTAAGACTTCAGGGCTCGTTGAAAAGATTGATTTTAAATTGTTTAACCGTACAGGTTTGTTGATGTTCAGTACTGAAAATCCTCGTATAGAATGGGATGGAACTTACAAGGGGAAAATTGTTTCGCCGGGTGTGTATTTTTACCAGTGCGATGTATATGAGAAACGGATTTCCGGTACAGAACTATTCCATTTGTCGGGTTTTGTACATGTTATAACCGAGGAAGGTGCTAAAATCAGGAAAGTTGAGACCAAATGATCAGAAAATTTCACATATCAGTTAGCGCAGTTGTATTTCTTTTCTGTATTTTCTGCAATCCTCTTGCCGCACAGGGTGATGCCGGGATTATACTCAGGTCGCGCGCAATGATTAAAGCCGGAAAAACAGCTGATGCTGTTAATATTTTAACAGCAGAACTTGAAAGGACACGCTCTGAGAAGCTATTGACCCAGAGAGCCGATGCATACCTCCTTTCAGGTAATCTTTCAGCTGCAATAAATGACCTTAATGAGGCTAATAAGCTTTCAGAACACTCAGGCGATTACGGACTTGCACAAGCTTATGCAATGAAAGGAGATGTTAAAACTTCGCTTTATCACCTGTCGCAAAACCTTGGTTCTTCATATAAGAAAACTGAGAAGGAACTCATGCTCAATCCTGCATTCAGCAGGTTTGAAAACAGTCCTGAATGGAGACAGTTCTGGAAAAAGGACTGGTATAGTTTCCCTGAAAGGGCAGCAGCTGAAATTGAGTATAATGTTAATTCCGGGAATAATGCCGAAGCTCTTAATATTCTTAAAGAACTGGCGAACAATTACCCTGAAAGTGAGGAACTGTTATATTCTGAAGTCCTTATATTTATTTCATCAAAGCAGTTTAATGATGCTGTATCAGCAGCATTAAAATTATCGGAGTCAGATCCCGGCAATGAAAAGTATCTGAGGATACTTGCAAAGGCCCAGTACGCACAGCTCAATTATGCCGGTGCATCAGCCACTTACACCAGGCTTATTGATGCCGGAGTGCCTGATGCTGACCTTTTCCTTCAGCGTGCAGGCTGCTACAGAAAAACACGGGAGAAGGAAAAATCGCTCAGGGATATTGAAAAGTACCTCGAACTGTACCCTGAGGATAAAACTGCACTTAGCCTTGCAGGAAAAGTTGAATCTGAGTCAGGAGATAACCTTAAGGCAATCGAGTATTTTTCAAGGAATCTGAGCCTGCATCCCGATGACAAGGAGTGTTATATCGACAGGGCAAATTCTTACCTTGCGGCAAAGTCCTGGGCATGGGCAGTGAAGGATTACAGCATGTCACTTGATCTCAATCCTGAAGATCCTGATGCGTGGCTGAACAAAGGACTTGCCCAGCTTGGTTCCGGCAAAACGGCAGATGCCTGTCATGATTTCAGAAAAGCATATTCTCTTGGCAATCAGAAAGCTACACCATATATCAGCAAGCATTGCCTTGACAGATAAAACAACAGCAAATTGAATTCTGGATATATTTCCTTCCGCCTTCCGCCTTCCGCCTTTTGCCTACCTTATATGCTTCTTGATCCTTTCAAAAAGGTCATTGGGCTTGAAAGGTTTCAGAACATAATCGTTAATATGGAGGTCCTCAATTTTATCGTGGCTTTCTGACATTATAGCTGCAGTCAGGGCAACAATGGGGATATTCCTGACTTTAAGGTTTTCAGAAGTTCTTATTTTTCTTGAAGCTTCAATCCCGTCCATAACCGGCATTTGCAGGTCCATCAGGATAAGGTCGAAATCTTCAGCGAATACTTTTTCCAGGGCAAGCTGGCCATTTTCTGCGTGAGAAACTTTAATTCCCCAGCCTGTAAGGAATTTATTCGCCACAAAGAAGTTAATCTTATTGTCTTCAGCAATAAGTATTTTCTTCCCTTCAAGTCCGGAATAGTTCTCCTGTGATTCAACCGGCAGCTTTTCACCTGCAGTGTCGGCGATACCAAGTGATATTGCGAAGGAGAACACTGAACCCTTCCCGGGCTCGCTTTCAAGACTGAAAGTTCCGCCCTGCAGCTCAATAAGTTTTTTGCATATTGCCAGTCCAAGACCTGTTCCTCCGTATTGTCGGGTTGTATCGGCAGATGCCTGGGTATAACCCTCGAAAATTACAGATTGTTTTTCCCTGGGAATTCCGATTCCGGTATCAGTGATTCTGAATTCTATCCGAAGCTGTTTTGCTGTACGGTTCAATTCATTGACAGCTACTTTTATACCTCCGTGATTTGTGAACTTAAGTGCATTTGACAGGAGGTTTGAAAGGATCTGGTTAAGTCTGATCTGGTCACCGATGACCTCTACCGGGAGCCTGGAGTCTTTAATCAGATCAAAATAAAGGTTTTTTGCCTTTGATCTGAAGGAATAGGACCTCATGATCTCATCGAGAAAATCGCTCAGGTTGAACTGTGCCTGTTCAAACACTATTTTTCCCGATTCCATTTTATTATAATCGAGGACATCATTCACCAGGGTAAGAAGATGATTACCTGAAAACTTAAGCGTCTTTATGTAATCCATCTGATCCTCACGGGGATGCCCCTGCATGAGGAGGTTTGTGATTCCGATCACCTCATTAAGTGGAGTCCTTATCTCATGACTCATTGTCGACATGAAAATCTGCTTCGACTGGGCAGCTTCTTCTGCCTTCTGTCGGGCGCTAATCATTGTGTCGAGCATTATCTTCCGCTGTATTGATATTGCCACCTGATTCGCAATGAAATCAAGCACATAGAGGTCATCAGACAGGAATTTATCCTCGTCATTATAATCCTGCAGGCACATCATGCCTATAATATTGTCGTCAACCTTAAGCGGTACACCCATCCAGACCTTACATGGAGTTCCTATGAGGTCAACCTCTCCTTCCTCTTCAAGGATTTTAAGGTCTTTTTCTTTAAGTAATACCGGTTTACCCTGCTTGATTACATATCCTGTAATTGTCTTTTCTGTAGGTATGTCGGCAAAACTATCCTTCTCGTCTGCAAAAAATGGCAGCGATAATTTATCTTCATCCTTATTGTAAAGTGCAATGAAGAAATTGTTCATATCCCAAATCTTGCCAAGTTCATTAACGATAGTGGGATAAATATCTTTCAGGTCATATTGTTTTATGGCTGCAGTTGAGATGTTGAACAGGATCTCCTGCAGAATCTCTTTCTTCCTGTCAGTTGATATATCATTGTAAACTGCAAGACTGGCCTTATGCTCATTATTAATATAAATTCCCCTTGAAACAAGAGAAACGAATATTTTCTTCCCGTATTTGCTTTTTCTGACAGTATTCCTTTCCTCTTTGATATTCTTAAGTATAAGATTATCAATCTGAATAGCTTCCTCCATTAGATCATCAGGAACAATAAGGTCATTCAGAAATTTTCCGGTGCATTCCTCACGGGTATAGCCGAAAAGATTAGTGAATTCATTATTAATTGTTGTAACCAAACCTGATTTTGAGGTAATTGCAATAGCTGAAGGAATTGTGTTAAACAGATTCTCAATAAGAGTGATGTCACTGAACGATGGACCAATTTGTTCTTTCCCTGTATGTTCCATATTGTATTTCAGATCTGGTTCAAAAATAATAATTATTCGTTTTTATGATTTTAACTTGTGTAAATTCATTTATTATTTTTATTAAAATACTGGCAGAATTCGCTCAAACCGCATTCATTACAGGCAGGTTTCCGTGATTTGCAAACGTATCGTCCATGCAGAATAAGCCAGTGGTGTGCCCTGTGAATCAGAGCTTCCGGAATATTTTTCGTAAGCTGGAGTTCACAGGCAAGAGGATTTGATGCTTTTGTAAGCCCTATCCTGTTGGCTACCCTGAATACATGAGTGTCGACTGCCATCACCGGTTTGCGGAACAGCACAGATGCTACAACATTTGCTGTTTTCCTGCCTACGCCGGGAAGTTTTCTCAGCAATTCGGTATCGGAGGGGATGACACTATTAAATTCACTAACGAGCATTTTTGACATTCCCGACAGGTGTCTGGCCTTGTTGTTTGGATATGAACACGACTTTATGTAACTGAATATATCATCAATTTCTGCCTCAGCCATAGATGGGGCATCAGGAAACCTTGCCATCAATGCAGGCATTATTGAATTGACTCTCTTGTCAGTGCATTGTGCAGACAAAATGACTGCAACAATCAGTTCAAAAGGGTTGCGATATTCCAGTTCAGTATCGGCAGAAGGGTTGTTCTTAATGAAATATGCGATAGTTTCGGAATATCTGTCTGAAAGTTTCATGCAGATAATTTTATTGGGACGTAAAGTAACACTTTTTATCTTTGCCGCATATTTAAAAATTATGGTAAGTTACCTGCAGGCTGAAAATATTTCAAGGAGAATAGGGGACAGGATTATTTTTGATAAGATTTTTCTCAATATAAATAGAGGAGATAAAATTGCACTTATTGCTGTAAACGGAGCCGGGAAATCATCCCTCCTTGACATCCTTGCAGGCGTTGAATCGCCCGATACCGGAACACTGAGCATAAGACGGGATATTACAATCGCCTACCTGAGACAGTATCCGGTTCTGGATGAAACAAATACGGTTATAGATGAACTTTTTACTACCGACAGTCCGATAGTTGAGGCAATAAAGCAATATGAAAAATGCCTGTTGTCAGGAAATAATGAAGAGCTTCAGCCTGCGCTTCAGCGGATGGACGACCTGAAGGCATGGGATTATGAGGTTTCAGTAAAACAAATCCTCTTCCGCCTGAAACTTACTGACCTGGCTGCACCTGTCTATTCACTTTCAGGAGGCCAGAAAAAACGCCTTGCGCTTGCAAAAGTGCTTGTTGATGAGGCTGATTTTCTGATTCTTGATGAGCCTACAAACCATCTCGACCTTGATATGATTGAGTGGATGGAAGAATATCTGATAAAATCGAACAGGACTATTTTAATGGTTACTCACGACCGCTATTTTCTTGACAGGGTTTGCAACTCTGTATTTGAACTGGCTCCTGATCAGTTATTTTCTTACCAGGGCAATTATGAATATTTCCTCGAAAAGAAACAGGAAAGAGAACTGTCAGACAGGTCAAATGCCGATAAAGCAAAGAACCTCCTCAGGACTGAACTTGAGTGGATGAGAAGAATGCCTAAAGCGCGAAGGCATAAGGCAAAATCGCGTATAGATTCATTCTATGATCTGAAAGACAAAGCAGCTTACAGAACTGAAAACAATGCAATTAACATAAATGTGAATACAGCCCGTATGGGCGGGAAAATACTTGAGATCAGGAATATCTCAAAATCATTTGGAGATAAAGTACTTATAAAAGACTTCAGCTATTCATTCAACAGGTTTGAGAAAGTAGGACTTATAGGCCGCAATGGAACCGGAAAATCAACCCTGCTGAATATAATAACCGGCATGCTTCCGCCTGATAACGGCACCGTGCAGCAGGGAGAGACGATAGTATTCGGATATTACAGGCAGGAAGGCATAACGTTCGATGAGGATATGACAGTTATTGATGCTGCCAGAAAGATTTCTGAAACTGTTGTACTGGGCGATGGAAACAAAATTTCTGTAAGTCAGTTCCTTAATTATTTCCTGTTTGCACCTGACAGGCAATACACTTATATCAGAAAACTCTCAGGTGGTGAAAAACGGAGACTATACCTGCTTACAGTACTTATGCAAAATCCTAATTTCCTGATACTTGACGAGCCTACAAACGATCTGGACATAATTACCCTTAATATTCTTGAAGAATATCTGTCAATGTTTAAGGGCTGTGCAGTTATAGTTTCTCATGACAGGTATTTCATGGATAAGATTGTTGATCATATTTTTGAGAACAGGGGGGATGGTATCATCAGGGATTTTGCCGGCAATTATACCCAGCTTCGAAACAGGGAAGAAGAAGAACAGGAAAGGGAAAAAGAAAGAGATGTCCGCAAGATGAAAGCATCGGGTAGTGAGCCCAGAAATTTGGTTCCGGAAGGAGAATCAAGGAAGGCGAACAGGAAAGGCCTGTCATTCAAGGAAAAAAAGGAACTAGAGGAGCTGACTGCAGAGCTGGAAAATCTTGAAAATGAAAAGAGTAACATTGAAGAGAAACTTGCCGGTGGGAAACTGAATCATGAGGCTTTACTGACAATGTCAACACGTCACGGAGAGGTATTGAAGCTTATAGATGAAAAGGAATTCAGATGGCTTGAACTGACAGACAAGGCATAGGATATCATATTTCTTAAATTCTGCCTGCTGCATCCCTTAAATGATTATTTTCGTATAAATATTATTCACATTGGAAAGAATCTTTATCAATACACCATCAACAAAGTCTGAGATTCTGGTCGGACACTCATGGGAGAATTTGAGTGAGCTTCTTCCTGAAACAGGGGTTGTAATTATCACCGATGATAATATTCTAAAAATCTACAGGAAAAAATTTCCTGATTTTCCTGTTCTGTCTGTTGCTCCGGGTGAGAAAAGCAAGCAGTTATCAGTAATTGAAAAGCTGGCCGGCGGACTTCTTGAACTTGGAATTGACCGCACCGGATTTATTCTTGCAATTGGCGGAGGAGTGGTTTGCGACATTGCAGGCTTTCTTGCTTCCGTTTATATGCGTGGAATCCGCTGTGGCTTTGTTTCAACAAGTCTTCTTTCACAGGTTGATGCATCAACCGGTGGAAAGAATGGTGTTAACCAGGGTTCAGTGAAGAATATTATAGGTACAATAAGGCAGCCTGAATTTGTCCTGTGTGATCCCGAAATGCTTCTTACCTTACCTGATAATGAATTCCTTTCAGGACTCTCTGAACTCATCAAGACTGCAATTATTGGCGACAAGGTACTTTTTGAGTTCATTGAAAACAGCAGAGATGAAATTCTTAATAGAAATACAGAACTTCTTACTATGCTCATAACGCGGGCAGTGAATTTCAAGTCAATAGTTGTAACAGAGGACGAAAGGGAGACAGGACTGCGCAGGATATTGAATTTTGGTCATACTTACGGACATGCTATTGAACTTGAGCGTGGAATAATGCATGGCTTTGCAGTGGCCCTGGGTATGAAGCTTTCTACAGCTTTTTCTAAAAAAATGGGATATCTGTCAGCAGATGAGGCTGACAGGATAGTTCGAATGCTGAATACATTTAACCTTCTTGACAATAAATTTATTCCTGCAGAAGATATGGAAAAGCTTATTGTTCATGATAAGAAGAAGGCAGGATCTTCAATTCATTTTGTTTTTGCTGAAGGAATTGGTCAGGCTGTTGTCAGAAAAATGGTTGTCAGCGAAATAACAGATTTTTACAGGGAGTTCAGGAATAAATATTAGCTGTATGAATTCATTTGGAAATATTTTCAGAACAACGATTTTCGGAGAATCTCACGGGCCTGCAATAGGCATTGTAATTGATGGCTGCCCTCCGGGTATAGCTGTAGATCCGGAACATTTTATTCCTGACCTGGCAAGGAGGCAGAGCGGAGGCAGGGGAACCACAAAAAGACACGAGGCTGATTTACCTGAAATACTGAGCGGCGTTTTCAACGGATTTGCAACAGGAGCGCCAATTACACTTGTAACCAGGAACAGCGACAGAATATCATCTGATTATGATGAGTTTAAAAATATACCCCGTCCGGGGCATGCCGATTTTGTTGCAGGTGTTAAATATTCAGGTTTTTCAGATATGCGTGGCAGCGGGCATTTCTCGGGCCGAATTACATGGGGGCTTGTTGCTGCAGGCGTTGTGGCCAAAAAGATTCTGCCCGGTACACAGGTTAACGCAAAGCTAATATCGGCAGGCGGATCGGTTAACATAGAAGAGGCTGTTGAAAAGGCTATCGCTGCTAACGATTCAATCGGAGGAATAATTGAATGCAGGATACAGAATCCTCCTTCAGGATTAGGAGAACCATTTTTCTATTCCTTTGAATCTGCACTCAGTCACCTGATCTTTTCAATTCCTGCAATAAAAGGCATTGAATTCGGAATTGGTTTTGCTGCAGCTATGATGAAGGGATCTGAACATAATGATCCTTTTATTGACCTAAGTGGAAAAACAGCAACAAATAATGCCGGTGGGATAAATGTAGG
>CAZEYY010000078.1:0-16944 GCA_964516485.1 uncultured Rikenellaceae bacterium | reverse complement strand
GGTTTCTTTTTTAACAACAGGTTCTATTTCCTGGATATTGTCAACAACAAAGCTCGTAAGACGTTTACCCTTGGCCTTGAAGCTCTTAACGCCAATGAATTCAGCCACCTCAATTATCTCATTATCACGGGTTTTATGCTTCCCTCCGAACTGGATCTCTAACCTCGGATACTCAACCTCGGTAAGGCTTACAAGCCTCGACTCGGCATCTTCATTTATGAAGCATTGTGGCTTTTCAGATTCCTCAATAACAAAGCGCTTTACGTAGTAGAATTTCTGTTCGGCATCCCAGTAAACTGCCGAATAAACTTTACCCGGCCTGGATTTTTCAATAACAAGTAAATTTTCTTCAAAATGATTGGACAGGTCAAATCCTGAGATCCTGAAGAATCCGTTTTTCGTTATGACAAGTATCTTATCTTCAGCGCTGAACTCTACAAGTTAAGTTCCTCTGCAGTCACCATTAAGCATGAATACAGCATCATCGAACCATATTTTCCTTCCGCCGAGTGTTGACAATCCTTTTTCCTTGAGAGCTACCTTATGTACAGCATTCCGTGTGAGGATATTACCCATTGATGATTTGCCCTTTATACCTAGCTGCCCGAAATCAAATTCGAACGAAAGTTTTTTCAGTCGTGCCTTAGGTTTATGATGTACATTAATCACCTCGGCCTCCCCGTTCGGATTGACACTCATATAAACGATCTTTGACCCCTGAGTACCCCTTGTGAGGTTATATTCCTTATCACGGGCAAGTCCGGAAATGGAGCAGCGCTTGGCAAGCAGAGGACCGTCCTTACCATCCTGATATACAATATTATATATAGTCCGTTCGTCATTTTTCAGGAATATGCCGGCATATAGTATATCGTTACCGACAAAGACTTTTTCGGCCACTTTTGTGACAAGATAAACTCCGTCCTTCCGTATTGCTATAACATCGTCAATATCGGAACAGTCGCAGATGAACTCATCCTTTTTCAGGCCTGTACCAATGAAGCCTTCCTTGTAGTTCACATAAAGTTTGGCATTGTTTGCAACAACTTTTGCTGCTTCAATAGTGTCAAAATTCCTTATTTCTGTCTTCCTTTCCCTGCCCTTTCCGTATTTCTTCTTAATCTGCCTGAAGTAATTAATGGCGTAAGGAATAATATTCTTCAGATGATTGTTTATCTCCTCAAGTTCAACTTCCAGTCCCTTAATATGTTCGTCAGCCTTCTTAACATCAAATTTTGAGATTCTCTTGATCTTGATCTCGGTAAGCTGGATTATATCTTCACGGGTTACGGTTCGCAGCAGCCTTTTCTTGAAAGGTGCCAGGCCCTTGTCAATAGTTGTTATAACTCCTTCCCAGGTTTCAACTTCTTCAATATCGCGGTAGATCCTCTCTTCAATAAAGATCTTTTCAAGTGATGACATGTGCCATTCTTCCTGGAGCTCTGCTTTTCTAATCTCGAGTTCAAGTTTCAGGAGCTCAACAGTCTTATCGGCTGAATGCTTCAGGATAGTGCTGACACCCATGAACGAAGGCTTGTCATCGACAATTACACAGGTATTCGGAGAAATTGAATACTCGCAATCAGTAAATGCATAAAGGGCATCGATTGTCATATCCGGAGAAACGCCCGGCATAAGATGGATAACAATTTCAACATTTGATGCTGTGTTATCATCTATCTTCTTGATTTTAATCTTTCCCTTTTCGCTGGCCTTAATAATTGACTCTATAAGCGTTCCTGTGGTTTTTCCGAAGGGTATCTCAGTGATTACAAGCTCTTTCTTGTCAACTTTTTCAATCTTAGCCCTTACCTTAACTGCCCCGCCCCGCTTTCCGTCGTTATATTTTGAAACATCAACAAAACCTCCTGTGGGGAAATCGGGATAAAGAACAAAGTCCTTTCCCTGAAGGTAATCTACTGAAGCATCAATCAGTTCATTGAAATTATGAGGCAAGATCTTTGATGCAAGCCCTACTGCAATTCCCTCACCACCCTGTGCAAGCAGCAATGGGAATTTCACCGGTAGTGTTACCGGTTCTTTATTCCTGCCGTCATAGGAGAGCTTCCACTCTGTTGTCTTGTGATTGAAAACAACTTCAAGTCCAAATTTCGACAGACGCGCCTCGATATATCTTGGAGCTGCGGCACCATCACCTGTAAGGATATTGCCCCAGTTACCCTGGGCATCAACAAGAAGATCTTTCTGTCCGAGTTGCACGAGGGCATCACCTATAGAAGCGTCACCATGAGGGTGAAACTGCATTGTATGCCCGATTATGTTAGCTACTTTGTTAAAGCGTCCGTCATCCATTCGCTTCATTGAATGGAGTATCCTCCGCTGAACAGGTTTAAGTCCGTCATTCAGGTGGGGGACTGCTCTCTCAAGGATCACATAAGAAGCATAATCAAGGAACCAGTCCTTGTACATCCCTGAGAGGGCGGTTACAGAATGAAGAGCCACAGGCCCTTCAGGACCAGCCCCGGATTCTGCGGCATTATTTAATTCAAGATCATTCTCTTCCATAAATCAGGTATGGCTTGTAATGCTATACAGCTAATTGTTCTTCGACTTTGTCCTCCTCAATTCTGAGGTTGTCGATTATAAAATCCTGGCGCTCCGGTGTATTCTTACCCATGTAAAATTCAAGGTATCCGTTAACTGCGTCATCCTTTTTCATCCTTACCGGTTCAAGGCGTATATCCTTGCCAATGAAATTCTTAAACTCATCCGGGGAAATCTCGCCAAGTCCCTTGAAGCGTGTTATCTCAGGACTCGGTCCGAGGGCTTTGATAGCCTTGGCCTTTTCTTCAGGAGTATAGCAGTATCTTGTTTCTTTCTTGTTTCTAACTCTGAAAAGAGGGGTCTGCAGAATAAACACATGTCCTTTCTTCACAAGGTCGGGGAAAAATTGCAGGAAGAAGGTCAGCATAAGAAGCCGTATGTGCATGCCATCGACATCTGCATCAGTTGCAATAACAACATTGTTGTATCTCAGGTTCTCAATTCCGTCTTCAATATTAAGGGCAGCCTGCAGGAGATTGAATTCTTCATTCTCGTATACGATTTTTTTCGTAAGTCCATAAGAATTAAGCGGTTTGCCCCTGAGACTGAATACTGCCTGAGTCTCTACATTCCTCGACTTGGTGATGGAACCGCTGGCTGAATCGCCCTCGGTAATGAAGATTGTCGAATCGAGTTTCCTGTCATCAACTGTATTATAATGAACCCTGCAGTCGCGAAGTTTCCTGTTATGAAGGCTCACTTTCTTAGCCCTGTCCCTTGCAAGTTTCTGTATTGATGAAATTGCCTTCCTTTCCTTCTCCGCATCCTGGATCTTCTTGAGGATTATCCTGGCAGTCTCTGAGTTCTTATGCAGATAATCATCAAGCTGTTTCTTTATGAACTCGTTAATGAAGTTTCTTACGGAAGGGCCTTCAGGGCCCATATCCTTCGATCCCAGTTTCGTTTTTGTCTGTGATTCAAAAATAGGCTCTTCCACCTTTATGCTGACAGCAGCAATTATTGAGGAGCGTATATCTGCAGGATCAAAATCCTTTCTGTAAAATTCTCTTATAGTCTTAACAAGTGCCTCTCTGAAAGCCAGAAGATGCGTTCCTCCCTGTGTTGTGTTCTGGCCGTTCACAAAGCTGTAATAATCTTCACCATACTGCAGGCCGTGAGTGAAGGCAACTTCAATATCCTCACCCCTGAGGTGAATAAGCGGGTAAAGGCCTTCCCTGTTCATGTTCTCATTGAGAAGGTCAGACAGCCCGTTCTTTGATAAATACTTGTTACCGTTGAAATTAATTATAAGGCCGGCATTCAGGTATACGTAGTTTTTTATCATCGATTCTACGTATTCCGACATGAAGAAATAGTTTCCGAACATCTGTTCGTCGGGTTGAAAAATCACCTCAACTCCATTCTCCTCATCTGTTTTTGCAAGCTGATGGTCCTTCGTTGTAATACCGTTCTCAAACTCTATTGCCTTAACCTGACCGTCACGGAATGAACGTATAAGGAACCTCTCCGAGAGGGCATTTACAGCCTTCACACCAACACCATTCAAACCTACTGACTTTTTGAAGGCCTTTGAATCATACTTGGCACCGGTGTTCATCTTCGAAACGGCATCGAGCAGTTTACCCAGCGGAATACCCCGGCCATAGTCGCGGACCCTGACCTCTCTTCCGTTTATATCAACATCTATCTTCCTTCCATTGCCCATCATGTACTCGTCAATTGAGTTGTCAAGAACTTCCTTGAGAAGTACATATACACCGTCATCCTGCGAAGAGCCGTCACCAAGCTTCCCGATATACATACCCGGCCTCAGCCTGATATGTTCACGCCATTCAAGGGTCTTAATATGTTCTTCAGAGTAACCGACTGACATTTTTTCGAAATTTGGGCAAATATAAGAATTTAGAAAGAGCCGTGAGTTGTGTATTTTTCAACAATCAGCAAAAAGATTGAAACAATAATCATGCTAAATAACATATTTTCAAAGGATTCTGCAGAGTGAACATTTCAGTGTTAATACCACTGCGGTTGATAAACATGAGGCCTCAGTCGAGTATCCCCATCTGTTTCATGAGAATCGCGGCATTCATCTTGCGTGTAATTCCGTCACGAAGGATATAATCAAAGCTTATCCTGTCATTGTCTATCTCAACCTCAAAACATTTGTTGAAAAGTGTCCCTTTATACTCCTTTTCCAGGTCTCCGAGCGAAAGGTCATGTGTGGCTATTATTCCCGTTCCCCCGTGCTCAATAAGCTTTTTTATGAACAGCTTCGATCCGAGGCTCTTGTCGCCTGAATTTGTACCTTTAAGTATCTCGTCAAGTATGAATAATACCGGCTCTCCCCTTTGAACCAGGTTTTTAAGAGTGCCAAGCCTTCTCAATTCAGCATAGAAATATGATTCATGCCCTGATAATGAGTCAGTTGTGCGCATGCTTGTAAACAGTTTTACCGGTCTGAAAGTCATGCTGCCTGCACAAACAGGCGCTCCTGACATAGCAAGGACAAGGTTGACTGAAACAGTCCTGAGAAAAGTGCTCTTGCCTGCCATATTAGCCCCGGTAATTACACATACCTGTCCATTCGCGGTAATTTTAAAATCGTTGCAAACCCTTTCTTTGCTGTTAAGAAGAGGATGTCCACCTGATTTTATTGCCAGAACAGTCCCGTTATCAGCGATTACAGGAAATACATATCCCTGATTATTAAATGCATAGCCGGCAAGTGAAATGAATGCATCGGTGATGCCAAGCATTTCAAGCCAGATTGAAAAGGTATCCCGGTACTTCCTTTTCCACTTCTCCAGCCGCCAGATGCATTGATAATCCCATAGCAGAAGTCCGTTTAGTGCAATGCCAACAATAAGGTTGAGCCTGTTGTCGAAGGCCCGTATTATTTTTCCGAGTTTCCCGACTGCCTCCGCTGCAGAAAATTCTTTTCCGGCAAGCCCTGACCTTATACTGATCATGATTTCCGAATCGAATCTTTCATTTTCAAAAAGGCATATTAGCCTGTTCATCGACTCAAGCTGCAGGTACTTTTTTGACAATGAAGTATGCAGCCTGCCGGTATTCCTGATGCCTGAGAAAACATACAGCAGGTTTATTGTAATAAGCGAAGTGAATATTGAATAATGAAGCAAACCGGCAACAAGCAGTGACAGTGCAATAAGCGTTGCTAGAGGAAGGATAATAATCAGATACCTGTGAATTCCCCTTATTGAAGATTTGCTGTCAGCTATCCATGAGATAACTGACTCAAGGTCTTTCTTTTCAAGAGGGTTCGTCATGCCCTGTGCCTGAAAATCCTGTCTCCACTTTGCCTTAGCTGAAAGCTCCATTATGGCCTGCTGTCGTTTTACAAGTTCAGCAGCCAGCAGAAAAGGCTCTGAAAGCCAGCCTGCAAGCATATCCCGTCCATGACCTGTGACAGTCCTGTTAATGTACTGAAAAAGAGATGCTGGTCCGAAAAGGTCAATATCATTCGAAAAAGGATGCCCTGCATCAGCGTATTCAGAGCCCTGATCCAGAGATGAAAAATCGCCAGAAACAACTGCAGCCTCCCTTGCATTTATGCCAGAAAGATTTTTCAGGTATTCCTTTTCGGAAGAATGTACCATGTAGATCTTTACAAGCCACAGAAAAAGTGAAAGCATAAAAAGTGCAGTTAAAATTCCCGGGACAATACCGCTTGTAAAAGCCAGCCAGGACAGGATAAAGCCTCCCGCAAATACTGCAAGTCTTATAATCGATATAATAAAAAGCCTTCTTTCCTCCTTTTCGGCAAGAGCTGAATAGGTAAGCGCTGCCTTTGTATATTCCAGTCTGAGAGTTTCCTGATCCATTTTAAAATGTCATTGCAAGTACTTTCATTATGCTTCGGCTGTTGTAAAAATCCGAGCCTTTAAGGTCAAAGTTCCAGGTCCATTTTTCAGTGTCAAAACCTGCAGGAAATCCGGCAAGAGCTGTTTTCACAGTTTTCACCTCACCCGACTTTGAAGTAATAACTTCTTCATAATCTGTAACAAGCACAGATTTATGTGCTGCGAGAAAATTGAGATGTTTTTGCTGAACAGATCTTCTGAATTCATTCAGCTCATTTTCTTCTATCCCTGCTTTCCTCTGAAGATACCTGACAGGCAACACTTCAAGCTGTGTAAGCAGGTTCAGTGAAATTACCATACCGGGATCGTAATCAGGCTTATAATCGGGTATTAAAACATCTGTGAGGCTGGCAAGTCTGCTGAAAAACGGGCGTGAATGAACCTTCCTGTATACTTCTTCAATAAGCCCCCCGGTGACATCGCTTTCGACTATCCGTATTTTACTGATTTTCCCGGCCTGCTGTATAACATCCGGTGGATGGACAATATCAACAAGCACTATTTCATTAACTGTTTCAGCCAATTCGGCAACAGGAAGCTCAAGAAGCCAGCCGCTTCCGAGTACGGTAATCTTCTCTGGCTTATGGATCCTTACTGCCCTCATGACATAATCACGACAGCGTTTCAGATGGCTGTCCCAGCCTGATTCCTGCTTAAGGTGACGATAGATAAGTCCCTGCTGGTAATCATAATATCCCATCCTGTTAAGAATGCGCCTGTATGTGCCTGAATGACTCAATTTTGTATTCTTTTTCTGCGGATCTCTGCCAGTTCTGTTTTAATTATTGCCGACATCTTAAGAGCAAGCTCCTCAGCTTTGCCGGTTCCGAAATTTTCAGGGAAAACAGGGTCAAGCACCCTGACTGTAACGTCATGCCCCATGCCGAAAATAAGACCATGCTTTGGAAGTATTCCGCCGGTACCATCAAGAACAACAGGAAGAATGGGAACCTTTGCCTGCAGGGCAAGCTGAAAAGCGCCCCGCTTGAAAAAACCTGTTTCTCCGTTCAGCGAACGCGTGCCTTCAGGGAAGATCATAATTGAAGTGCCATTATTAAGGCAGCTAAGCGCTTTTTCCATCATCGCTATCTTGCTTTCTTCATTTCCCCTGTCAACACTTATATAATCTGCCATCCTGAGGTACCAGCCAAGAAAGGGAACCTTATCATTTTCAATTTTTGATATCCACTTGTACCTGTAACCAAGGGTGTTCATTACAAGGATGTCAAGTATCGACTGGTGGTTTGAAATTACAACATAAGTTTTACCTTCAGGTACATTTTCAACTCCTGTTCTTGTGAAGCTCTTCACTGGTATAAGACTAAAATATAACCTGCTTTGCCATATAAGTATCCTGTGCATCACCCTCCGGTCATGATCAAAAGGCAATACAAATAACCATGCAAGAAAGGTAAACGGGAATATTACAAGCAGCAGGAATATGCCGGCCACCCATACAAATAAAGATCTCAATACTGTCATCTGTTTTATCGTTTCTCTTTGAACTCCGAAAAAACTGAAAAGTTTTTTTTAACCACAAAAGGACACAAAGTCCCCACAAAGGACACAGAGATAAATCCTTTATTATTTCTTTGTGATCTTTGTGCATTTCTTTGTGCTCTTTGTGGTTAAATATTATTAAAATATACATTTTAGAATAAACTGAAAACACTCAGGCCTTTTATATTCTCCTTTTCAATGACCTCTGCCAGTTCACTTACAATATGCTTTCTGCCGGTGAATTTACTGAAAAGCTTCTTTAATTCAGAATCTTCAAAAATACACTCTGTTATAATGCCCTGCTTTATTTCAATCCTTAACTGACTTCTGACTAATTGACAATCAATTTGCTTAATTAATTGATAATCAGGTCCGTATGCGTAGTTCCATTCCCAGGTTCTGTATTTTGTATTTGCAAGAGCCTCAATCATTGCAGTTTCAGCATCAGTCAGAAAATACTTTTCAGTGCCGGGAAGATTCAGAAAATAATCCTCCATGCTTTTTCTGAATCCTGAGATATTTTCAATTGCTGGCAAAAGAGGTTTAAGGTTTGTAACAGATGAAGGATTTGAATTAACTGCCCTGGTCATATAAGCTGATGTATCTCGTCTTAGTGAAGCCCTGAGAGCGCTAAGGTCAGAGTCAAAGAGAAGTGTCCCGTGATGCATTACCCTGTTTCTGTGAACATGCTCGGCATTTCCCGATATTTTCAACCCGTTTACCTTAAGATCATTTTTTCCTTCAAGCCTTGCTTCTATGCCAAGTGAAGCCAGAAATCCGATGACCGGGGCTGTATGCTTCTGAAAATCAACCTGTCTGCCTGGCTCACTGTTCCTGATAAATGTGAAATTCAGGTTGTTGCCATCGTGAAATACTGTTCCTCCGCCTGACAGTCTTCTTATAACAGGGATGTTATTATGTGTAACATATTCAGTATCTGTTTCCCGGTGAAGGCACTGATGCTTACCGATAATTACCGATGGCGAATTGGTATAGAGAATAAGAAACTCCCTGCTGCTGTTCTTCAGAAGGTATTCCTCAGCAGCGAGATTGAAGTATGGATCATTGGCCGGAAGTGTGAGGCAATTCATTGAAATACTCCCTCTTTTCAAGTATTTGTTTATCTGTAAGCAAATACATTTTATAAACAAGCCAGCCAATGAAGGCACCAAGTAAGGATCCGCACAGAACGTCACCAGGATAATGAACTCCAAGGTAAATCCTGCTGTAACCCACAATAAGAGCCCACATAACTACTGATACTGTATACCATCTGCGGCGAATGAACAGTAAACTGAAAACTGCCACGAAAAAGGAGTTTGTTGCATGTGATGAAACAAAGCCATACAAACCGCCGCACTCACCCTTTACAAGGTGTACAAGCCCTTCAAGAGCAGGCTCATGGCAGGGTCTGAGCCTCTGAAATGTGTTCTTAAAAAGATTAACAGAGGTCTGGTCGGCAAGTGTAATACCAAGAATTATAAAAAGTACTATTACGGGGAATTTCCTTTTGTACGTTTTCCCAAGGAATATAAGGATAGCTATATATAAAGGTATCCAGGTGAATTTACCGCTTATTATATACATCACCTGGTCCCAGAAAGGATTATTCAGTGAATTAAGATAAAGCAGCAGTTGCTGATCGAGGTGTACAAGCATAACTATCAGAAATTCATTTCTTTCCAGATCATGTCCTTAAGTGTCTGAATACCAAATCCTGTCAGTGACGAGAAGAAGACCCGCGGCATGTCCGGAAGGTCTTTGCGTATTTCATTCATAAGCTCCTCATCAAGCATATCGGATTTGGATATGCCAAGCACCCGTTTTTTGTCGAGTAGTTCAGGATTGTACTCCTTCAGCTCATTAAGCAGGATCTCATATTCCTCCCTTATATTCTTGCTGTCGGCAGGAACAAGGAAAAGAAGCATTGAGTTGCGCTCAATATGCCTCAGAAACCTCACTCCCAATCCTTTACCTTCATGAGCGCCTTCAATTATTCCTGGGATGTCGGCCATAACGAAGGACTTGTTGTCGCGGTAACTTACAATTCCAAGGTTAGGCACCAGGGTTGTGAAAGGATAATCGGCAATTTTTGGTTTTGCAGCTGACACAACAGAAAGCAGCGTCGATTTTCCGGCATTCGGAAAGCCGACAAGACCTACATCGGCAAGAATCTTGAGCTCAAGTATAAATTCCTCTTCAATGCTTGGTTCTCCGGGCTGGGCATAGCGCGGAGCCTGGTTTGTGGCTGACTTGAAATGCACATTCCCCAGACCGCCCCTGCCACCCTTAACAAGAATCTTCTTCTCGCCATGTGCAGTGATCTCAAGCGTCTGCAGTCCCGATTCTGCCTGCTTTGCTATTGTTCCCAGCGGAACCTGTATTATCACGTCTTTCCCGTCTGCGCCTGTAGACTGCTGACGGCTTCCGCTTTCACCGTTACCGGCAAAAATGTGGCGCTGGTACTTAAGGTGAAGCAGGGTCCACATCTGATCATTGCCTTCAAGGATAATATGTCCGCCCCTGCCTCCGTCGCCTCCGTCAGGACCTCCCTTGGGCTCAAATTTCTCCCTGCGGAAATGTGCTGAACCTGCCCCGCCCTTTCCAGAGCGGCAGTAGATCCTGACAAAATCGACGAAGTTTGACTGAGACATATACTATTTTACTATTTTCTCCATATGAGCGGCAAGTCTGCCGAAAATATCATCAATACTTCCCACACCGTTAACCGGCTGGTAAAGGCCCTTCTTATTGCAGTAATCAATAATAGGTTCTGTTTTCTCCCTGTAAACATCAATCCTGTTTTCAATAACCTTCGGGTCTTTATCATCAGGTCTTCCTGACTGCTCAGCCCTGAGTATAAGTCTTTTAACGAGCTCATCATGATCTACATCGAGAACAAGCATACTGTCAATCTTCATCCCGCGGTCATTGAGCATCTTCTCAAGGGCAACAGTCTGGGCAACAGTACGAGGGAAACCATCAAACAGGAAACCTGCCTTATTTTTTGTACTGTCGATCTTAACAGCTATCATCTCTATAACAACCTCATCCGGAACAAGTTCGCCTTTCGACATTATCAGGCTCATTTTCTTCCCAAGCTCTGTTCCTGCTGCAATCTCAGCGCGGAGCATATCGCCTGTTGACAGGTGAAGAAGATTGAATTTTTCTGCAAGCCTTACTGACTGTGTTCCCTTGCCTGATCCTGGAGGGCCGAAAATCAAAAAATTAACCATAGTGCAAATATTTATTAAGTATTAGTTATGTTCAGCTGATCAAAGTATATATTGAAGGAAGGTTGCGCCCGAAACCATCGTAATCAAGACCGTAACCCACAACAAACTCATTAGGTATCTCAAAGCCCACATAATCAAGTTTTACCTTTCCCTTGTAGGCATCGGGCTTATAAAATGCAGTTGCAATCCTAATTTCGGCAGCCTTACGCATGGCAAGCTCTGCCATGATTCTCTCGAGCGTATGGCCTGTATCTACAATATCTTCAATTACAACAACGGTTTTATTGCTGATATCTTCATTCCATCCGATCAGTTCCTTTATTGAACCGGATGATTTTGTACCTTCGTATGATGCCAGTTTAACAAAAGAAATCCTTGCAGGGATCTCAAGCTTCCTGAAAATGTCAGCAGCAAAAAGAAATGCTCCGTTAAGTATTCCAAGGAAAACGACATCCTTCCCTTTAAGGTCCCTGTTCATTTCTGCAGCCAGTTCCTCAACTCTTTTCATGATCTCCCTCTCAGTAATCATTTCCCTGAAATTCTTGTCAAGGATTCGTATTTCCTTCATCATAGCGATCGCATTATTTGCCGCTGCGAAAATATGAAAATAATAGCTTATTTTTGTACTTGTCAGAAAGTTAATTATATAAAATAAATATATGAAACCTGTTGTAAGTATAATAATGGGAAGCACTTCCGATATGCCTGTGATGGAAAAAGCTGCTGAGATACTGAATACTTTCAGGATACCCTTTGAAATTAATGCACTTTCGGCACACAGAACACCTGCTGAAGTTGAGAAATTTTCAAAGGAGGCGGCAGGACGCGGCATTAAGGTAATAATTGCTGCAGCCGGAATGGCAGCACATCTTCCCGGAGTTATAGCTTCAATGACTTCAGTGCCTGTCATCGGTGTTCCCATAAAAGCCTCACTTGAAGGTCTAGACGCTCTCCTCGCCATAGTTCAGATGCCTCCCGGAATACCCGTGGCCACAGTGGGCATTAATGCTGCACAGAATGCGGGAATACTTGCAGCTCAGATAGTTGCCCAGAGTGATGAAGAGGTAATGAAAGAGCTCATTAAATATAAGGAATCCCTCAAGAAGAAGATTGTACAGGCCAATGAGGAACTCAAAGGTGTAAAGTACGATTACAAGACAAACTGAACTAAGGATTCCCGCCTGCAACAGCCTTAAGGAACTCTGCAGGTGTCATGACTGGCAGTGCTGATTTCCTGTAATCTCTTGTATTCCGGGTGATAATTACAGAGATCTTTTTGTATTCAGCAGCACTGAAATATTGAATTCCATCCTCAAAATCCGGGAAATCAGACTGGAGGGCTCTCCTTATTGAATTTCCATCAACCTTCAGTATATCTATTATTTCCGCCAGGGATTCAAGTTTGGCAATTGCCCTGTTGTGAGTTTCAAGCTTCCTGAGCAGGTAATAAAGGTTGCTGAAACTCAGAGATGAAGTATAACCATGGAGCATTTTCTTATCAATCAGGGTAAAAATTACCGCCGCTTCCGTTGAATATGGTTTACGGTCGATAAGGAAATCAACAATCACATCAGTATCAATAAAAATATCTGTCATATCACAGATACTTTTTCGTCAGGTAATCAGCAATCTCTTTTCTGTGATCAAAATCATCCGGCACGGAAACACTACCGAGAAGAGATTTGACCCTTGGTGTGAAATCCGATTCATCAACCGATGAATTACCGGTGACCAGCATCAGATAATTCTCCACAAGGAACGAAAGACTTTTCCCCTTGCTCTTTGCATAGATCTTTGCCTTCCTGGCAATATTCCTGTCTATACTTAGCGTAAGTTTTGCGTCCATTTATTACGTATATTTTCTTACACAAATATACGTAAAAATTCCCGTTTCAAAGTTTAATTTTATATATCCCCACAGTCATAGGCTTAACGGCTATATAGTTTTTCGTCTCCCATTCAACCATTTTAATATCAACCTGGCGTTCTTTACCAGGTTCGTTGTATGACATAGGATCAGGATTTGAAACTTCATAGTAACTGACTGCCTCTTTAGTTTTTCCGTTCAGGCATTTCAGGTTGAAATCATGGCTGACAGTATCACAGTTGACAACAGCCACAGTCAATAGGTTATTTATTGTATCTATGGCAGCGGCCACATCAAGCAATCCGTTATATCCCTGTATGTCAAGCGGTTTCTGACCAAAATGCTCCCTGTAGAATTTCAGGATTATTCCTGTTGTCTCAAACTCCACATCTTTTTTTGTTGTCTTTATTGCACCTATAACATTCACAGTCTGAGCATAATTTGCCATGTAGTAAATGTCGCTGTTCCTGAAGTATTCATGCAGTCCTTCCGCGGTACCCATTCCGTCCCTCCAGAAATAGCGGCATCCGAGTTCACCATACAGGTAATCACCATACCAGTAATTCCACTCATCCATAGCAATCCGTATATCCTTCTCAGCCAGTCCCGGTATCTCAGAGCGGTACTTTCTGTGAATATCAGCCACCCGTTTTATGTTGTCCTTAAGCTGTGCCACATGCACCCTTACATCAGATGTATCCTGGCAATAGATGTGCTCACTGAGCAACTCCATGTGATCCTTACCCTCTGCAAGCATTGTTCTGCTCCATTCTCCTGCAGCTCCTACTGCCACAGTCACAATTGAGGGATCTGCTTTCTTCATGGCTTCGACAACAGAAATATGTTTTTTAACATATTCTGAAAGAGGTATATGGCCGAGTTGCCATTCACCGTACATCTCATTTCCCACTGCCCAGAACTTTACTCCATAAGAACCGGGATGTCCGTTTCCAGCTCTCAGTTTGCCCATTGGTGTATCTTCAGAACCATTGATATATTCAACTTCCTGAGCAACTTCCTCAACCGTTCCAAGACCGGTGTTGACAGCTATATATGGCTGAGTGCCAATAAGAGAGCAGAGATCCATAAATTCATGAATCCCGACATCATTATGCTCAACTCCTGTCCATGCCGGGTTCTTCCGTGGAGGTCTTTTGTCGCGGTCGCCAATGCCGTCACGCCAGTTGTAGCCGCTTACAAAATTTCCGCCGGGCCACCTGTAAACTGGTGAATTCAGTTCCTTCAGCGCTGCTACAACATCCTTATTAAAGCCGTTAATATTATCTCCGGGCATAAGGGATACTGTGCCAATCCTGTAAGACCCCGGGCCTGTTCCTGTTATGCTGAAGATTGCATTTTCAATTTCATTAACGGGAGTGAATGAAAATTCATAAGTAGTATAGGCCGCCGAAATATCAGTGATCTCCCTGATTTCAATCAGTTGTTCTTCACCCTTAAGTATACCCAGCTTTATTTTTGATTTTGGATCGGTTGCTGAAAGCACAATTCTTCCGTTATACTGCAGCCCTGGTTTAAGGAAAAGTCCTTCCTGTGAAATTCCGGTGGCTTCATTGCCAGCAAGGACTATCTCAGGGGTGTGCTTTCCCGTGAATGGATTTTTCTCAGTCATTTTAACCCTGCCTGCCTGTCCCACAGTTTTCCATGGAGAAGCTACAAGTATCTTAAACTCCCCTGCATCCCAGTAAGCATCTGTCCTTACTCCCCAGGGTTCATACTTATCTGTCACGGGATAATAGAATTTCCGGTCCTCAAGGAGCTCGGCCCATACACCTCCATATATGCATCTTCCCAGATGTTCAGTAAACTGTCCGTATATATAAGGTGAAATGTTTTCCTTCTTTTGTGACAGATCGATTGTGACTGTCTCACTGCTTTTAGGTCCGCAGGAATTAAAAAGAACAGTAAGTAGCATCAGGGAAGCGGAGATGATCAGGAGTTTTCTCATGGGAATCAGCTTTAGTTTCAACAAATTTAGAAAAGTTTCAGAGTTTCAGAGAATATTTTTATCTTAGTGATACATTTTGAAACAGTTGAGCTCGCTGCGCACATTATCTGTTTCCTTTATATTCATTTTCACCTCTTTAACCTCTTCCGGAGCTGACCGTTACAGGCTTTCCGCAGGAGCAGCCGAAGCAGGTGCAGGATATGCTTGCATGACCGGAAAGGGATTCTGGGCATCCTTCCAGAATCAGGCTCTTCTTGCCGGGCAAAATTCACTGTCTGCCGGTATAAATTACGACAACAGGTTCAGCATGAGCCAGCTTGCAACACGCAGCGCGGGAGTGGTTATTCCTGCCGGAAGAGCCTCCCTCGGAGTTGTCTATTCAACATTCGGCTATTCTGATTTTCACAGGATGTTCAGCGGATTAGCCTGTGGACTGCCCCTGTCCGATAAGCTTTCAGCAGGGATACAGATAGATTATTTTGCTGAAAAGGTGCCCGGTGACTATCTCGATCTTGATCTTATTACTGGTGAACTTGGAATTGTTTACAGGTTCGGAGAGAACTCTGCTTTCGGGCTTCATGTATTCAATCCTGTTCCCAACAGTGTCAGGAAGACTGTTTTGCCAACTGCAATAAGAGCAGGGGCAGGGACAAGCCTTAACAGTCTTCTGAATGCCAGTGCTGAAGCTGAGATGACATCAGAAAATGATCTGCTTCTGAGAATGGGATTTGAATATGAAGCCGTAAGGAACTTCCGGATAAGGGCCGGTTTCTGCACCGAAAACACTTCTTTCAGCTTCGGCGCGGGCTACCAGGTAAAATTCGCTGCTGTGGACCTCGCATTCTCAAGTCATGATAAGCTTGGGATAACTTCTTCTGTATCAATAATATTTAAACTAAAATGATTTTTTATTAACCACAGAGTTCACAGAGGAATTCACAGAGAACACAGAGAAAAAGAAATGATTGAAAATAGTATTACAAACACAATAATAGGACTGGCTATTGACGTTCACAGATCTTTAGGTCCCGGGCTGCTTGAAAGTGCATATAAGGAATGCCTGTTTTATAAACTGACAAAAGAGGGATTAAAAGTAGAAAAAGAGAAACCAATGCCATTAATCTACGAAAATGTCAAATTGGATTGCGGTTACAGGATTGATCTGCTTGTTGAGAACAAGGTAGTAGTTGAAATAAAAAGTATTGAAAATATTAATGAAGTTCATATTGCTCAGACTCTGACATATATGAAGTTGGGATCGTACAGACTTGGCCTTTTAATTAATTTCAATGTATACCTGCTGAAAGATGGCATTAAAAGACTCATTATCTGACAGTAATATACTTTGTTTGCCGGAATTGATTCTCTCAGTGCCCTTTGTGAGTTCCTCTGTGAACTCTGTGGTTAAAGGATTTAACAAATTGAAGAGGCTTATCTCAATATTGTTATCTGCAACTCTGTTAAATACAATTTCTTTATTTTCTCAGGATATGGTATTATCTGAATCTATATTAACAATTGCGGAGGAACTTGCTGCTGACGATTCCGACCCTGAGGTCGTTGGCCTATATATTGAAAAACTGTATGAACTGCTTGATGATCCCGCTGACATAAACTCAAATGATCCTGATGAGCTTAACCGTCTGTTTTTCCTTTCTGACTTCCAGATAAAAGTCATTGCCGACTATACCTCAAAAACCGGTAAAATACTTAGCCCATATGAAATTGCTAACCTCCCCGGCTTCGACAGAGAAACAGCTATGATGCTTGAGGCATTTATAAACCTGAAAGAGAAAGCCCCTCCATATTACACCCGACCTGAATGGCATA
Organism: uncultured Rikenellaceae bacterium; assembly: GCA_964516485.1. Classification (GTDB taxonomy): domain Bacteria; phylum Bacteroidota; class Bacteroidia; order Bacteroidales; family VadinHA17; genus LD21. The sequence goes on along the minus strand of CAZEYY010000078.1, from coordinate 135 downwards.
ACAGCCTGGTAACCAACTTAACCCGCAGAACAACAGATAATGATTCCCTGTGGCAGGGTTCAGCAGATAAGATCCTGACAAGATACAGATTCTCTGCCGGAGGACTGTCAGGAGGTTTTACGGCAGAGAAGGATC
>CAZEYY010000077.1:0-17139 GCA_964516485.1 uncultured Rikenellaceae bacterium | reverse complement strand
TCAGCGGACTCGCGCTGCACGGAAAAGATTTTCTTAATAATCCTTCAATACACAGGCCATACCTGCTTCATTGCGAATTCGATTTCAACAGGAAGGGTGAAAATGACGGTTTTGAGAATAGCAGGCTCTACCTGATTCATTACACAAGAGATTTTAATATTAAGCTTGTTGAAGAAAAAGTGACTTCCAGGTGATTATTTATATAATTAAGGGAATAATAAGGCATTCATAATTGTCTTTTAAACAAAGGGATGGTAATATCATCGTACAGGGAATCCGGAGACGACATCCTGGTGAAGGCAACACTTGAGGGCGATCAGAATGCTTTCAGGGAAATTGTAAGCCGCTACAGGAGAATGGTTGCCCGTACGGTGAAAGGAATGCTGGGCGATACAGTTTATTCCGAAGATATTGGTCAGGAAGTGTTTATAAAATTATACCATTCCCTTCAGGAATTCAGGGGTGAGGCTAAGCTGTCGACTTATATCCAGAAGATTGCTGTTAACCTTACACTTAATGAGATAAAGAGAAGAAAAAGATTCTTCTCTATGTTCACTCATAAAGGCAGTGATGAGCTTTATGAATATGATGTGGCTGATGATGATTATGCCGGAAAAAATGATGTCAGGGAGCTTGTTTCAAAAGCGCTGATGCAGATTGATCCGAAATTCAGAAGCATTGTTGTCATGAGAATGCTGCAGGGATATTCAACTAAGGAAACATCTGAAATACTGAGTCTGCCTGTAGGTACAGTACTTTCAAGATTATCGAGGGCACAGGAACAGTTAAGGGAAATATTGAAAAATCAAAGATAAGATGAAGAACCCGGACATATTCAGACTGATCACTTCTCCTCCTGTTGAAAAACAGGAATCAGTAGAGGATGAGACAAATATCAAGGATATCATGTCATTTGACTTCAGTGAAGGATTTGAAGACAAGGTGCTCGCAAGGATCAACAGTGGCAACGAGGTTTATGGACGAACATACGCTATTGAAAAAAGCCTCAGTCTTGCATTCTACAGAATAGCATTTACTGCCGCCGCTGCTGTTGTAATTCTTTTGTTGTCAATATATCTGAAGGAGGGTTCATTCAGTTTCGACCTGCTACTTGGCATTGGTGATATTGACAGTGAAAGTATTGTTTGTTTATTAACAGGAAATTAGTGTAAAGTCATGAAAATAAAGCCTGTAATACTTGTAATTGTTACTCTGGCAATCGGATTTCTTCTCGGGATGCTTACATCTGGACAGCTCAGAAACAACAGGCTTAAGCCTGTAAGATTGCTTTTCTCGGAAGAGAAATTCAGGGAGGCAATGTATAATGCAATTAAACCTTCAGATGAGCAAAAAGTAAAAATAGAGGCTGTGCTCAATAAATATTCCAAAATGAACAGCCAGGCAACTTCTGCATTCAGAAAGGAATTTGAGATTCGCATGACCTCATTCAGAAGCGAAATTGACTCAATACTCACACCCGACCAGATCATCAGGATGAAGGAACTTGATGCTGAACGACAGAAAATGATAAGGGAGAGGAAAAAACATTATAACAGGGATTTCCACGATCGTGAGAATAGTGATTCAATGCAGTTCAAACCTGACAGCACTATGCCTCCGCCGCCTCCACCAGGGAAAGACCTACTCTGAGCCCAGCTGCAGGAAGTCAAGAATTATTGGAAGATCATCAGCATTAACCCCTAATGATATAAGGAGATCACTGTCTTCAGCGAAGATTGTTAAAAACTGCTCAATCTTTATCTCGCCTGCCATAAGACTTTGCCTGTAATGATCCACAGCCTTTCGTTTATTCCCTTTGCACAGCTCCAGATGACCAATGTTTATCAGGTCGTGTGCAGTTAATTTTCCAGCTGACAGCCTTTCATAATACTTCTCCGAATCAGCAAACCTGCCAAGTGCAAAGTAACAATAGGCTATTGGTCTTAATATCTTGATGTTATCCGGTTCATTGTATTCAACCCTGAAATAGTATTTTAATGCCTGGTCATAATCCTTCAGATCGAGGTAACAATGTGCTGTCATTATTACAGTATGAATATTTTCAGGTTCCATGTCGGCTGCATGAAGATAGTACTCAAGTGCCTCCTCAGTCTTGCCCAGACGCCTGAGACACAGACCTATTTTCTTGAGAGTCCAGGGTTTGCGGTCAATTAGTTCGGCCCTTTTATATTGTATAAGGGCATTTATAAAATCGCCTTTTTCCTGGTAGCAGTAGCCTGTTTTTTCATATAACTGCGAATCATCGGGCCTTTTCTCCGACTGTCGGAGGTAAAGAGCCAGAGCATCATCATAGAAGTTCTTTGTGAAGAAATAATCTGCAAGACCTGCTTCTGCTTCCTCTCCGTTTCCTGTCATCCTGAAAAATGCTGAATTGTAAATATCAAGCCTTCCTGAAAAGATGTCCTCAAATTCCTTTTTGTAGGGAGAAAGCTTAAAAAACCTGTAGATATCCTGGAGGTATTGGGTCACATTTATTCTGAAATTCCTGTAAGGATCAATAACTGATTCATCTTCATTAAGTTGCTGAAGGCCCTCCAGTTCCATTTTGAAGACCTTAAGCATCATGCTTTTCTGTGCTGCAGGAAGGTATTTCAGATTCAATACAAGTGAATACTTGTCGGAATTGCAGATGAAAGGGGTTTTATACAAAGCCTCAGAGAGTTCATTAGTTCCGGGTCCTAAGATCTCATCCCTGTATATTTCATTTATTATTTCATGATCGGGATAAAATGGTACAAACCAGTTCTGAAAATCCCTGAAGAAATCGAAGTGCTTCATATTTGCAAAAGCAGACATGTATACATCAGCCCCTTCCATCTGAAGTTTTGTAAGGTCTTCCATTGTTTTGAAAATCTCTTCAGAGTCCCTGAACATCTCCGACCAGTCGGGATTCCTGCCTTCAGTCTTATCCTTTGGAAGGATATTCTCAAGGTCAAGTTTTTCTTCAATCTGTGGTTTCAGCCTTGCCACCTGAGGCAGTATCTCATCATGAAGCTTCCTTGCAAGCATTTCTGTTTCACGCGATCTGATAGTCTGCAATACAATTATCCGGCAGTGTTCACTGAATTTCTTGTCGCGCCCCATCTGCCTTATTCGTTTCCCTATTTCAGGGTAGAGATGTATCCTGCCATTATAATAATGCAGATTCAGAATCAGCCCTGACAACGCTCTTTCAGCGACCTGTTCCTGTCCTGCATTATATATTTCGATAAGAGCCATCATTTTCTCTGACTGCCATGTCCTGAGAGAGCTTAGAGTAATAGCCGAGGTGAAGAGGCTTGCTTCATACCATCTGAATTTTCCTGAGCTCTGGATAATGTCGATGAGACTGAATTCAGCCTCCCCATAATAATCTGTCAGCCACAGATGGTTGAAAATATTTCTTATCAGGTACCTGTGCCTTTTTGATATTTCCGATTCAGGATCAGGATTGATTTCATTGCTGAGCTTCAGCCATTCATCGAGTTCCGATTTAAACATCAGGTCGTCAACCGACTCAACTATCGACTTGCCGGTCAGCTTTAGTTCCTTTTCTGTCTCCTGCTTTACCCAGTAGGTATGCCAGCCGGAAAAATGTGACAATATGTCCTGCCTCACCCTGTCTGACAACTTCAGGATCGACTGTATAAGCTTCAGGTATATCTTGTTTCTTTCAGGATCTTCAATGCCATCTATAGTATAAACAAGCATATTCCTGTATGTCATAGTTATATTTTCAAGCTCATCACGCAGCTCGCCTGAACTGCTTGAAGAGATCATATTTGACAGAATATCAAGACTTTGTTTGATTTTCTTTTCGCCAACCAGCTGACAAATCTTCCTGTGTTGCTGAATAACCCGTGTTACTTCCATTTTATTAATTTAAAAAGGATTATAACATATCCTGAGATCTTATGTACAACAATCAGACCATTCGGGAACAGGCAGTTTTTTCAGAAGTTATAGCCTATGCTGATATAAGTACGGAAATTGCCAGTATGTAAATCGCCGGGATACGATCCGTACATTAAACCTGCTTTTACCGGCCCGATTATTGAATTATAGCCTAATCCCAGGCTGTAACCTGATACGAGGAGCATTTCATAAGGGAAAAAGTTGTCTTCCATCATAGCAATATCAGCAGCAAGATTCAGATGAAGATCCTTCAGAAACTCTATATCCATCTCAGTTCTGAGGATTGCCATCCTGTTCACCTTAATCTCACCCGGATTGAAGCCGGCCATCGGAATTGATCTCCTTGTATCCTGTTGAATACCACCCAGTAAATAGAAATTATTTTGAGAGGAGAGTGTGTCGGTATCGGTTATGTACAAAGCCTCTCCACCAAAAGCAAAAGTTACTTTTTCCCCGGCAGGCACATATTGTTTTATTCCGGCCTTCAGAGTATAGAAATATTCAGGCTTGTAACCTTCTGCATAGGAAAGCGGATATTCGGTATTCTCAATAAAGGATGCAGCATATCTGAGCTCAGACAATCTTCCCGAAACATTCAAAACAAGTCCCTTGTCCGGAAAGTATTTGCTGTTCAGGGTATTGCGTGAAAATGATAATTCTGAAGAATAATAATCATAAGTATAATTCCTGATATTATTCATTGAAATGAAATCAGGTCTGAGATTTGTTTCATTATACGCAGCCGAGAAGGTGATCAGGTTATTGAGTCCTGCAAATTGATTCAGCCCGATTTCAAAATACTGGTTCCTGCTGAATGTATTTCCTGTTTCTTTATTATGCAATAACCATGGGAAAAGGGTATTGTCAGCTGAATAGCCAAGCGAGATACCAAACTTCTGGTTCCTGTCGAGATATTGCAGTATCCCCAGTTTTATACGGTAATATTTGCCAAGAAAGGAGTTAAAATCAATAACTGAACGATTCAGAACAAGGTTTGTAAGTGTAGTTCCGACTATAAGGCCTGACTCAAGAGAGTTGTCGTAATGCACTGAACCGTAAAGCATTGCCCTTGGGCTCTCTTCACATTCAATTGCCAGGATCACTGAATCATTTCTATGCACTATCCTGTATTTGATCTTTTCAAACCAGGCTTTGCCGTAAAGCAGTTCTATCTTTTCGGTCATATCATCTCTTGTTACAGCATCGCCGGGCTCAATATCAAGAACTCCTTTTATAATATCATCAGAATAGTGTATGTTGCCATGAACTTCAACCTTGTCAAAAGCAATCGGAGTGCTCTCCGGCAATCTGGCAGGCTGACGCATTTTACCCATTTTATTAAGAGAATCAGCAAGCATTCTGAAATCAGAGCGGAATGGATTAGCTGCAATATACCCGGCATTTACAAGAGAATCAACATTGCTGAATCCTGCCACAGAAAACCTGTCTACACTGGGCTTAACAAGTATCCTTACAAATTTCTTTTCCTCGTTGAAATCTTCAAGACTCCTGAACATGGCTATCTGACCTATGATTCCGGGAAGGGTCTGAAGCTTTTCGGGTGTGTTTTTTTCGAATCCGACATAAGAGCCAATAAGCAGATCGGCGCCCATTGCTTTAGCCTCACTTGCCGGGAAGTTCCTGATAAGTCCGCCATCAACAAGCATCAGTGTGTCAATTCTGAGTGGAGTGAAGATTGATGGCACCGTAAAGCTTGCCCTTATTGCATCAGGAAGATATCCATTGTGAAAATTAACCTTGCTGTAAGTCACAATATCCGTTGCATTGCACATGAATGGAATTGGCAGCCTTGAAAAATCTCCGATATCTGAAACCGGCCATAGGTAATAGCTGAGTGAATTTTCAATAAGCTGGCCATTATTGAGTCCTGAGGGAATGTTGACCTTCTTTTCGGATATTGATAAGGAAATGATGCTGTTATAAGCCCTTGCCTTCTCCGGAAAAATGATCCTGTTCTCCTGAAGCCTGTTCGACAGCATGTCATCCCAGTTTATTGATTTCAGCAGCTTATGAAGGCTGTCGCTTGAATAACCGCTGGCATATAAGCCGCCTATTATGCTGCCCATGCTGGTTCCTGCAATGTAATCGGGATACAGTCCTTCTTCCTCCATTACCTTTATTACACCCAGATGAGCAATACCATGAGCTCCTCCTCCGCTGAGTACAAGTCCGAGTGAAGGACGTTCCGGATACTGCTGCCCGTGCAGAAGAACTGTATTTACTAAAAACAGAGATGTTAAAAAGCAGATATAAAACAGTGATCTTATGACTTTTATATTTATTGTTATTGCAGACTTCATTTTGTATTGTTCTCTAATTCCAAGCAGAATATTTGACGCTGCAAGTTAGTTAATTAAGTAAATTAGTGGCGTGAAAAATGAAAACTTGTTCAACGCCTCATGGCTGCCGACAACAGGTAAGGAAGCAGAATTCCTAGGCTGGGATGAATTGGATGTAATCCTGTTCAGCGGCGATGCCTATATTGACCACCCTTCATTTGGTCCGGCAGTTATTGCCCGTCTGATCGAGAACGAGGGTTTTAAGGTAGCAATAATTCCGCAGCCCAACTGGAAGGATGATCTTCGGGATTTCAGAAAACTGGGGAAACCTAAATATTTCTTTGGTGTTACAGCCGGAAATATGGATTCCATGGTAAACCATTATACAGCAGCTAAAAGGCTGCGATCCGACGATGCGTACACACCTGGCGGAAAAGCTGGTTTCAGACCCGACTACCCTACATTGGTCTATTCAGGGATACTTAAGAAGCTGTACCCGGATGTTCCTGTTGTCATCGGTGGGATAGAGGCTTCAATGAGGCGCCTGACACATTACGATTACTGGAAGGACAAGGTTGAACCCTCAGTGCTTTTCAGCAGCGGTGCTGATCTGCTTGTTTATGGCATGGGCGAACAGCCTCTGAGGGAAATTCTGCGCCTGCTTAAAAAAGGTGTCCCTTTCTCAGGGCTTAAGACAATACCTCAGACAGCAATAATGCTTAGTGCCGATGATCCTGTTCCTGAACGCAAAGGATGGAAAGATCTTATCCTCAATTCATTCGAGAAATGTGTCAGTGATAAAAAACTCTTTTCCGATAATTTTGTGACCTTCGAGAAAGAATCGAACAGGATAGAAGCTGCAAGGCTCATAGAACCTGTGGAAAGGAAGAAAATCATTATCAATCCTCAGTTTCCTCCAATGACAGAGACGGAAGCTGACCAGACTTACGATCTTCCATTTACATACAAGCCGCATCCGCGCTATAACAAAAAGGGTGCGATACCAGCCTATGAAATGATCAAGTTCTCAGTCAATATTCACAGGGGTTGTTTCGGAGGCTGCAGTTTTTGTGCAATTGCGGCCCATCAGGGAAAACAGATAGTCAGCAGGTCAGAAGAGTCTGTTCTGAAAGAGGTCAGAAAACTGACAATGCTTCCTGATTTCAAAGGTTATCTTACCGACCTCGGAGGACCCTCTGCCAATATGTACAGGATGCATGGGAAGGATATGAACCTTTGCAGGACATGCCCACGTCCATCCTGTATCTGGCCGTCAGTATGTAAAAATCTGGATATCAGCCACAAGGCTCTGACTGACCTGTACAGGAAGGTTGATAAAACCGAGGGTATTAAGAAATCATTTATAGGCAGCGGGGTAAGATATGACCTGCTCTTTGCCGAATGGAATAAAAATGCAGGCTCGGATGAAAGGGAATACCTTGACGAACTTGTTTCAAGGCATGTGTCAGGTCGACTGAAAGTTGCACCTGAACACACTGCAGGTCAGGTGCTTTATGAAATGAGAAAAGCCCCGTTTGAGTTATTCCGGAAGCTTAAAAAAAGGTTTGATGATATCAGGAAGAAGTATGGTCTGAATTATGAACTAATACCCTATTTCATTTCCTCACATCCCGGATGCACAAATGAGGATATGCGCACCCTGGCGGAAGAAATGAAAAGCCTTGGCATAAAACCTGAACAGGTGCAGGATTTCACCCCTACACCAATGACGCTTGCAACAACAATGTACTATACCGGTTTTGACCCGTACACAGGTAAAAAAGTATATGTTGCAAAGAGTATTGAGGAGAAGCGCAGGCAGAAGGAGTATTTTTTCTGGTATAAGAAAGGTGAGGGCGCAACGGCTCAACGGCGCAATAGCACAAAGGCTCAGTGGCGAAAGGGCGCAACGGATCAAGGGCAGAAGGGTGATAAGGCGCAACGGCACAATGGCGCAACGGCTCAAAGGCGTAAGGGGAAAAAATACTAAACCAGATACTTAATTATCTTTCCTGTCTTCCCGGCATATTCTATTTCCCTTTTTGTTGACTCGCCAATATACCCGCCTGTATTAATAACAAAGATCTCATCAGCCAGATCAATCTTTCGCAGGTGCATGTCATCGAGCATCTCCTTTTTGTTTTCAGTATATACCTCATTATCACCTGAATGACCAAACAGGCCTACGCTTATTACTATATTGCCTTCAAGAGTGAGCCTTTTCTGTACTTCAAGATATTCGTTCTTAAATTTTGTACTTCCGCAAAGCGTGATGATTTTGTAATTGCCGATCATATATTATCTTATTTTCAGATAAAAATAAAAAAAAGGAGGACAAGTACCAGGACCTGTCCTCCTCTAACTTCAATTAAGAACCATTAAACTATTTCTCTTCGTATTCTTTCAGAATTCCTTTAACATCGTCGGGTGCCACCCTTCCATAAGTCTTGTCACCGACAAGAACAACAGGAGCAAGGCCGCAGGCGCCAACGCATCTTAAACTTGACAATGAGAATTTATTGTCTTTTGTGGTTTCTCCAACCTGGATCTTAAGCTCTTTCTTGAATTCCTCCAGCACTTTTTCTGCTCCCCTGACGTAGCAGGCTGTACCCATGCATATACTTATCGGGTGCTTGCCTTTAGGGGTCATTGTGAAGAATGAATAGAAAGTAACAACTCCGTAGATCTTGGCTACAGGTACATTAAGATAGCCGGAAATCACCTCCTGAACTTCTGCAGGAAGGTAGCCGAAATGCTCCTGGCAGGAATGAAGTACATTGATCAGTTCCTGAGGATCATTGTTAAAACTGGAGCATGTTTTCTTTATAAAGTCAACATCCTCTTTTTTTAATTCTATTTTTATACTTGACATGATCGTGATTTTTATTTTGTCAGCAATACTTTGAACTATTTCTTCACAAGAATTTTTTCCTTCCTGTTAAAATAATGTGTATGAAGCAGATGGTGTGCTTTCTCACTTCCAGGTTTACCAAGATATTCCTCATACAGTTTTATAATGAAAGGATTTTCATGCGATTTTCTTAGTGGTTTCTTCCTGTCTTCAGCATATATAGCTGCAGCCCTTGCCTTGATTATCTCGGAATTTCCATGATGCAGCGGCTGGCCTCCGCCTCCGATGCAACCACCGGGACAGGCCATAACTTCAATTGCTGTGAATTCTGATTTTCCGTTTCTCACATCTTCGAGAAGCTTTCTGGCGTTGCCAAGGCCGTGTGCAATTCCGATCTTTATAGGTGTTCCGTTGAAATCGAGAGTTGCCGAACGGACTCCTTCCATGCCTCTCAGCTCTGTGAATTCTATTCTTTCAAGCTTCTTGCCTGTATATATCTCGTAGGCTGTTCTGCATGCAGCTTCAATTACACCGCCTGTAGCCCCAAAAATAACACCGGCACCAGTCGATTCCCCAAGTGGAGCATCGAACTCCTCATCATGCAGATTTTTTATATCAATGTTTGCCTGTTTGATGAAATTGGCCAGCTCCCTTGTTGAAATTGAGTAGTCAACATCAGGATTGCCATCAACTGAGAATTCATCTCTCTGACACTCGTATTTCTTTGCAAGACAAGGCATTACTGATACAACAACAAGGTCTTTCCTGTTTATGCCTGTCTTCTCGGCGAAGTATGATTTTGCTATTGCACCGAACATCTGCTGAGGTGATTTGGCAGTCGAAGGAACATCCTTCATGTCGGGGAAATAATATTCAAAGAAGTTCACCCATCCCGGGCAGCATGATGTCAGTATTGGTATTCTTGCTGTCTTGTCGCCCTTGAGATGTCTTGAGAGCCTGTCAAGAAGCTCTGTTCCTTCTTCCATTATTGTTAGGTCGGCAGCAAAATCTGTATCGAATACATAGTCGAATCCAAGTGCTCTTAGAGCTGCTGTCATCTTACCTGTAACAAGTGTTCCGGGTTTCATTCCAAACTCCTCTCCAAGTGCAGCCCTTACTGCGGGAGCGGTCTGTACGACAACTGTTTTTGTCGGATCTGCAAGCGCCTTGAGAACCTGGGGAACATGATTAACCTCTGTCAGTGCACCTGTAGGGCATACAGCAACACACTGGCCGCAATAGGTACATGATGAATGCTCTAGGTTCTGTTCAAATGCCGGGCCAACAGCTGCCATGAATCCCCTGTTGAATGCTGAGAGTGCACCCACTGTCTGAACCTCATTGCACATCGTCTCGCAACGGCGGCACATGATGCATTTGTCAAGATCCCTTACAATCGAAGGTGATGTGTCTTTTCTGTATGATGACATCTCGGCGAATTCCTGACCGGGTATCTCCCTTATTCCAAGCCTGTGTGCCATGTCCTGCAGTTCGCAGTTGCCTGATTTTGAACATGTAAGACAGTCTTTTGGGTGATCGGAAAGGATAAATTCCATCACTGTTCTCCTTGCATTCAGAACCCTTGTTGTATGTGTTTTCACAACCATTCCGTTTTCGCATTTGGTTGAACAGGAGGGAGCAAGGTTTCTCCTGCCCTGAACTTCTGCAACGCAAATCCTGCATCCACCCGGTTTATTCTCTATATCCAGGTCATGCAGGTGCATGTAGCAAAGTGTCGGTATATCTATTCCGAGCTCCTTTGCAGCTTTATATATTGTAGTACCTTTCTGTACTTCAATTTCCTTATTGTCAATAGTAAGCTTTACTGTTTCCATTTTTCTTTTCTGTTAGCTAATATATATTGCATCAAACTTACATTTCTCCATGCATGCACCGCACTTGATGCAGATATCTCCGTTTATTAAATGCACTTCCTTTCTGCTGCCTGTTATTGCATTCACAGGACATACCCTTGCACAGGCAGTACAGCCTACGCAGTTTTCAGGATTGACGATGTACGACATAAGGCTCTTACACTTCCCTGCCGGGCACTTTTTGTCAACGACATGTGCAAGATATTCCTCCCTGAAGTTTTCCATCATCGAGAGAACAGGGTTTGGCGACGTTTGGCCAAGACCGCAGAGTGAGGTGTCTTTAATAACAAGACTCATATTCTTCAGTCTGTCAAGGTCCTCCAGTTTTCCTTTTCCTTCGCAAATCTGGCCCAGGAGTTCATGAAGACGCTTGTTGCCGATACGGCATGGAGCGCATTTTCCGCATGATTCCTCAACAGTGAATTCAAGGAAGAAACGGGCCATCGATACCATGCAGTCATCCTCATCAAGGACTATCATGGCGCCTGATCCCATCATTGAACCGGCTGCTATAAGGTTGTCAAAATCAATAGGAGTATCAAGATGTTTTTCTGTGAGACAGCCGCCTGAAGGCCCGCCGGTCTGAACACCCTTGAATTTTTTACCGTTCTTTATACCACCACCGATCTCAAAGATCACTTCCCTGAGAGTGGTTCCCATCGGAACTTCTATGAGCCCGACATTATTTATTTTACCGGCAAGGGCAAATACCTTTGTGCCTTTTGACTTTTCGGTTCCGATGCTGCTGTACCATTTTGCTCCCTTGAGTATAATTGCAGGTATTGAAGCAAAGGTCTCAACGTTGTTTACGTTGGTTGGTTTGCCCAAATATCCTGCCTCTGCCGGGAACGGAGGTTTTATAGTAGGTTCCCCGCGCAGTCCTTCCATTGAATGTATAAGGGCAGTTTCCTCACCGCACACAAATGCGCCGGCTCCATATTTCAGTTCAATGTTGAAGCTGAAATCAGTTCCGAAAATGTTTTTGCCCAGGAGACCATATTCTCTTGCCTGGCCGATTGCTATCTTAAGTCTCTGAATTGCAAGAGGATACTCGGCACGGATGTAAATAAGTCCGTTTGAGGCACCTATACTGTAGCCGCAGATTGCCATGGCTTCAAGCACTGAATGCGGGTCACCTTCAAGTACCGACCTGTCCATAAATGCACCCGGGTCGCCCTCGTCAGCATTGCAGACAACATACTTTTCATTGCCTGGACTTTTACTGGCTATTTCCCACTTGAGACCTGTGGGAAATCCGCCTCCGCCACGACCTCTCTGGCCTGAATCCTTCATTTCCTTTATGACCTGTTCACGGGTCATTTCAGTCAGGACCTTACCAAGAGCCTGGTATCCATCTCTTCCGATGTATTCGTCAATGTTTTCAGGATTAATGAATCCGCAGTTCCTGAGTGCAATCCTCATCTGCTTCTTATAGAAATCCATGTGTTTTGAATCAGAAACAGATTCCTTTGTTTTAGGATCCTGATAAAGAAGCCTTGTAACCTTTCTTCCCTTTATAACATGTTCAGCTATAATGAGCTGAGCATCTTCAGGTTTTACCTGGGTATAAAAGGTATTGTCAGGCATTACCTTTACTATAGGGCCTTTTTCGCAGAAGCCGAAACATCCGGTTTTTATTACCTGAACTGTTTCATTCAGACCTCTGGCTTCAAGTTCATCCCTGAGGTTGCATATAATGGCATCACTTTCCGCCGCATGGCAGCCAGTACCGCCGCAAACCAGGAGATGCATACTGTATTTTGACATATATCTTCCTCCTTATTCTTTTAAGTCAATAGATTGATAATTAACCGGTATTATGCCATCAACAAGCTCTCCGGTCTTTATGTATTTCTCAATAATCTGGTCTGCCCTTTTCAGGTCGACGAAACCAAAAACAACCGGATCCTGTCCGGGAAGTTTTACCTCGATTGTAGGTTCGGCATAGCAGTAACCCATGCATCCGGTTTGGGTGACAACACCTGCAATACTCCTCCTGTCAAGCTGTTCGAGGAAGAAATCCATAATTGCTTTTGCGCCGGAGGCTATTCCGCAGGTTGCCATAGAAACCTTCACCTGTACAATGCTTTCAGGATCAAGGGCTTTTGTCCGGAGATCAAGCCCTGACTTCATTTCTTCGCGTTTCTTTTTCAGATCCGCTAATGATGTGATCTTTGACATTCTTTTGTTTGTTAAGTTTATTATTGTTCAGTTAGTTACAAAATATTCTCTATAAATTTATTCAATTTTTCTGGCATAATACCGATTATTTGTCATGCACCTGCTTTTAATTCCAGCCCGGAGGCTTTTATTTCTGCCAGGTTCTCGTTTATCATGCTTCTTATATCTTCAAGAAGCTCATAATCTGTAATTTGAATTATTTCAAGATAGTTTTTAGTTTCTGCTGTTGAAAAACTGTAGCTGCCTTTATCAGTGGAATGGTTATAAATGAATTCCAGAGAGGGATTTGCACCAATAAGTATTTTCATAATACCCCCTATATCCCCGAGCGGCTGCCTGTCAAAATGGCTGTTGCAAAAGCTTGCCCTGACTATGGTTCCTGTGCCTTCTTTCGACTCTACCTCAAGATATCCGCCTGTCAGTTCTGCATGATGCTTCAGAAGCGCCAGTCCCATGCCCATTCTCCTTTTAGTTCTTGTAGTAACAAAAGGATCAGTCACTTTTCTAAGTATGTCAGCCGGGATGCCTTTACCATCATCTTCTATTTCAATAGTGTATCTGTCCGTTATTTCAGACTCCTTCACTGAAATACTGATGGTTTTTGCACCAGCCCTCAAAGAATTCTGAACAATATCCAGTATATTAAGTGCCAGTGTCTTCATTCCTGAATTATTTTCCTTCCTTCAGCTCTGGCAAGAGCCATTCTTATTTCACTGAAACTTGCTTCCTTCATTAAAAAGGCAGTTGTAAATTTTCCTATACTGTCAGGATAGTGTGAGTCAGACGACCTTGTGACAGGGTATTTGCTGATCTCAGGATGCAAGGCGGCAAATTTAGCTGCTGTTGTAGCCCTGGAAACCTCAAGGGCATCAGCCTTCATATTGTCTGGAAGCATCCCCAGCTGGCTGTAAATGCTGTTTTTCATCCTGTCGACATGAGCCGGAATGAAAATCCCGTCAAGCGAATGGACAAAGGCCTCAACCTCATTTATTGATTTTTTTACTGCATTTGCAAGCAACCTCTTTTCTTCATAGATGATTATTTCGTCTTCATCAACCTCAAGCTGTTCTCCGAAAATCTCCGGAATATTCAGCATGTCAGGCAGATTAGCGTCAATAAAATCCTGAAGTAGCTTTAGTTTTTCATCATTTTCAAAGAACGCGAGGCAATGCACCTCTTCTTTTGTTGTGATTTCGGCACCAGTCATCACAAAGATTCCTTTTTTCAGGGCAAGTCTTTTTACAAGCCTGCAATGCCTTGTTGTATTGTGGTCGGTTATGCCGATTATGTCAAGTTTCTTCGTTGCTGCTTCTTCAACTATTCTCACAGGGCTCATATCGAGGTCGCCGCATGGCGAAAGAACCGTATGAATGTGAAGATCAGCCCTGAAGATTCTCATTTTTTATTAAGCAATTCAAATAAACGTCCGGTAATATTGAATGTATCCAGTTCAGTGCTCAGAACAGGAATATTTTCAATATTGCTTTTTTCAATAGTATCGTTGTCCGGCAGAAGGCCCTTAACAATAATTATTGCTGCAAGGTCTTTTAATGCTGATACGGCAACCACGTTCTGATGTGTCTGGAGTGTCACCCATACATTTCCTTCCCTTGCACTGCCCATTACATCACTCAGGAGATCAGATACATATCCTCCTGTTACTTCATTCTTCAATCCCTTATCACCAGATATAACTTTCAGGTCTAAGGCGCTTATTATTTCAGATATTTTCATGTTGCGCTCCTATTTTGCTGCAATTCTTTTCAAGTCTGTCTGATCCCCAGATTTCTTCAGTTATCTTAACGGCCTGTCCCTGGCTGAGCAGGTTCTGTTTTGTCATCTGCTGCTGCATGAATATACAATGCGATATCTGGGCATTACCTGTAACAATATCATCGGCCAGTGTCTGACAGTCCGGGGCTCCGCAGGCACCACAGTCGAATCCGGGCAGATAGCACATCATTCTCCGTTTCCGTTCCATTTTTTTAAGAGCCTGGGTGATATCTTCATCCAGTCTTCCAATTGGCCTGGGATCTATATTTCCGAGGAAACCGTGTTCATTTATATTGAGGTATCCGTCTTTTACCTTTCTTTCCTTGTCGTCCTCCCTGTTTCTGTATTCCTCTGCGCGGTACTTCAGACGCTCAACTGTCAGAAACCTGTTTCCGCACATTAAAATACCTCCTGCACAGCTCTCATCACAGGCCCTGAGTTCGAGGAAGTCTATTTTGTCAAGCTTTTCATTTTCAATGTTTTCCAGGAATTCATTTACATTCCTGATCCCGTCAATTGCAAGTGCTCTTCCGGTATGGTGTACTGCTTCTCCCCGGGTTAGGCTCCAGACAATACCCCTGGAGCTCAGCAGGTCATCTGTTTCAGGCGGAGTTGTGCCGGTGTATTTCCTCTGAAGAAAACTGAGAATCCTGTTGTAGAGGAAGTCCATGTTTATTACTCCATCTATAGCTGACTTTATTTCGCCAACAGGGCTCTTCACGGCAGCAATTTTGGCTGCACACGGTGTTGCGTAAAACAGCCCTATGTTTTCTGCAGGTATCCCGCTCATCCTGAGCTTCTCCCTGTAGTACATGGCCGACATGTCGATAGGAGGGTTAACCTTCATTATGTGCTCAACAAGCGAAGGATATTTAACCTGGATAAGTCTGACAATTGCCGGACAGAAGGGTGAGATCATTGGTCTCTCCTTACTTTCGAGCATTATCTGACGTCCGGCTTCAATCACCATATCAACAGTATTCTCAACTTCAAAAACATGGGTGAAGCCTATCTCTTTCAGTGCGTTATATATGCCGGAAGCCATTATCTTCCTTGGGAACTGACCTATCAGAAGGCTTGGAATTAGTATTACCCTTACCGGATAATCGAAGATCATCCTGAGGTCATCCTGTTCAACCTCAATAGCAGAAACGGGACAGACCTTGTAGCATTCACCGCAATCGACACAGCGGTTGGCAATTATTGAAGCCTTTCCGCTTCTTATACGTATAGCCTTTGTGGGACAGGCGGTCATACAATGAGTGCAGCCTGTGCACAGGCTGTTATCAACCCTGAGCGCATGATGAAAATCCCGTTTTTGGCTCTTAGCTTGCATCAGGTCGTATATAATTAATCAGTTCAACAAGCGTACCCTCGCCGGGAACGCTTTTTATTTCCATAAAATCACTGTTTCTCTTCATATTCGAGAGGCCCATTCCGGCGCCGAATCCCATCTCCCTTACCTGTGGGGTAGCTGTAGAGAATCCTTCCTCCATGGCCTTCTCAATGTCCTGTATGCCGGGTCCATTATCGGAAATCGTTATCCTTACCTTTTCACTGTCGATGTCAACATCAACAACTCCCGAATATGCATGAGCAACAACATTCACTTCGCCTTCATAAAGTGCAATGACAATTCTTTTCGACTGCTTGTGGTCAATGTTAAGCTGTTGCAGAATTTTCTTGACTGCACTTGCCACATTGCCTGCCCTCGTAAAATCACCACCTGCTATTTTGTGCCTGATCTGCATTTCAATAGATCGGTTTTAATCCGGCTTTGTACAGTTCGCCCGAGACGTGAAAAACTGAATGCGGGCTTTCAACAAGTATTATATTGTTTTCTTCAGCCAGACGGACCATATCGTCATTTACCTTTTTATCCCTTGCAACTATTACGCAATTGATATCTGACATTTCAGAAGTTCTTATAACCTGGAGGTTTGTAAGGCCTGTGATCAGAAGAATATTCTCCTTGTCAACAGTAAGTACATCACTCATAAGGTCAGAGGCGAAGGCGTATTCCACAGAAGTTGAAAGCCTGTCTTCACAACAAATGACTTTCCCATCCACTAAACCTGCAATATCTCTTATTGTCATTTGGCTCGACATAATCGTCTGATAATTAACCACTAATAAAGAACTTTATTCACTATCTTTATTTTAGCGCTGCAAATATAACTTTCTTTTTGTTAATAAAATAACACTGTGAAAAAAATAACAATAATTTATAATTGGTCTAAATAAA
>CAZEYY010000076.1:0-17423 GCA_964516485.1 uncultured Rikenellaceae bacterium | reverse complement strand
AGGTTTGCTGACAGGTTATATTTCACATTATTAAGTTTTATATAACCGCTCATCATTGCCAGATCAAGTCCTGGTTCGAAAATTGCAATAAGATTCTGCTTATGATTGAGAGTGTGACCATAGTATATAATTACATTATAATAGAAGTTTTTAAGCCTGAGTTCATAACTGCCATTCAGGGCTGAGGAATTAATTGCATCTACCGGTGTGAACATAAGCTGCAGTTCGTCGCCAATGCGGTTTCTTCCTGAATTCCCGATTACCATGTTCATCCTAAGGATAACAGGAATCGAAACAGGATTACCTGCAATTGTTGCCTTTGGATTAGCTGTTACATTTCTCCAGAACAATAAAAGGTCATCTTCCATTTTCCTGTTAAAATGATCCATTCCTGCACCGAAGCTCCACCGTATTGATTTCATCGTAAAGGCATTGTCAATTGGTTTTTCCGGCACATTTCCGGCAGGATTCTGCCCTGCCTGGGAGTAATCAGCTATTATGCCGTCACTGTAGTGAATGCTCAGGATATCGCTTACAAAAACTGAATAAACAGCTTCAGATGCAGGCGGACCATACTTCCTGTAACGGATCTCGGTATCATTTTTTTCAACTATTACAGCAGGTATCTTCTGCCCGTTTCTGACAAAAAGGGTATCCTGTGCTGCCAAATTAACTGTTAATGAGATAAATAAGGCTGCAAAGAAAAATTTTCTCATATTTTGGTGTTTTATGGTTATTCCCATCCCGGTTAGATTTAAAGATAATATTATTTTTTTTCTTAATTTTAAATATTCATGATAAGGGAAACGGGTGAAAAAAAGATTATTAACAGTTTGTATTTTCATATTCTTCTGCCTGGGCGGATTTTCTCAGACCTGGGAAGCAGCTGATTATCTGAGAAACAAATACTTAAATGAAGGCCTGCCTGATTCAGCCATATACTATGCTGATGAAGCTATAGCCATACTCAGAGGAAGCAGTGGTGAAAAAAATATCCTTTATGCTTCCATGCTTCACAAAATGGCTGTTACATACTATTTAACAGGTAACTATAAAAAAGCAAAATATTTTATACTTCAGGAAGTAAGCCTCAGGGAGGCCCTGAAAAAAACAAATAATCCAGACTATCTGAACTGCCTTGCTGCTGCAGCATTAATTTGCCGTAAGTCGGGGGATTATGAGGAAGCGCTTGTTCAGATCAGTAAGGCTGAAAAGAGAGCGGCACAAGTGTTCGACAACGACTCTCCAGGATATGCTGATATTATGATGGCTTATGCAGGAGTATCTCACGATTTCGGTTGTGCATTAAATGATATGGTATATCTGAAACAGGAGGAAAGATATCTGAAAAAGGCCGAAGCAATCTATCGCAAACATAATTCAGACCTTACATCTGACCTTATAATAAATATAACAAACCTCGCTGCACTGAACAATAATATTGGCAACTCACCTCAGGCCGAGCTTTACTTCCTTGAAGCGATTGAATTATGCAAAAAAAAGTTTGGTGCAGACAGTCCGGATTATGCCTCTGCACTGAACAATCTTGGCGTATTGTATTACAATACAGCTATTTACAAACAAGCTGAGCGTCTCTTTGTTGAAGCTATTTCAATTTACAAAAAACAGACTGCCAGATACACAGCAAATACCGCAGTATGCCTTAATAACCTGGGAGCTTTGTTTTATGAGATGGGCAATTACAAGGTAGCAGAAGAACATATCATACAGGCTCAGGCATTAATGGAAAAAAGTCTGCTCTCTGAAAATCCTGACTATTCAGTCATTCTCAACAATATAGCTTCAATAGCAATTTCAGAGGAATACTATGCAAGTCCTGAAAACAAGAAACAGGAGCTTATACTATCTGCCGGGAATACACTTATCAAAGCTGATTCCATATTCAGGCTTAACTGCAAAAAGCCGCACCCTTACTATCAGTCGATCTATAACAATCTTGCTATCTGGTATAACCTGTCGGGTAACAGGAAGAAATCAGGCCAGATGGTTGACGAAATGGCATACGAGTCTAACATGTCTATGAGGGTTGTTGCTCTGATGAAGAAAATGGGCTTTTCACAAAAGCTTCCAGATGAGGAATTGAAATTTAACGGACCTGAACCGGTAATAATCCCCGTAAATATCGGCCTGCTTGACGAGATAATAGCCTCAAATATGCAGATGAAGTCCCAGGCTGATGGTGATGCTTTCACAAATGCCCTTCTGCGTATGATCCTCGGGAAGGCAACAAACATAAGGAAAGCAGTCGGTCCATATCATCCTGCATACTCTGAGATGCTGAAATCACTTATTGTATCATACGCTTCTTTTGATGACGTCAAAACTGAAGAGGAACTCACTCTCGAGTACATGAATGTAATAAATCATAAAACACTCCAGGATTTTTCATTCCTGTCAGAAAGTGAGAAAGAGATGTATTATCAGACCAGGTTGCCCGATATGAATTCTTTTACTTCATATTCGCTTACCAGAAAACGGACAAATCCTCTTATAACAAGGCATACATATAATAATATACTGCTAAACAAAGGGCTCATGCTCAAATCAAGCACTGCAATGCGCCTCGCAATATTGAACAGCAATAATCCGGAATTGCTTAAGTCGTATGATGACTGGATCGGCCTGCAGAAAGAAATTTCAGACCTCTATTCAACACCAGTTGAACTAAGGACAAAAGATGTTACTGCTCTTGAGAACAAGGCAAAAGAACTTGAAAGGTCCCTGGTTGAGCGGTCTCAGGACTTCAGCGATTACAGGAAGGGGATGCAGGTAACCTGGGAAGATGTAAAGAAAAATCTGAATGTTGATGAAGCAGCGATTGAATTTACGGATTTCAGGAAAAAGGAAAGGGATGGCGGTGATGCAGTTATCTACTGTGCTCTCATCCTGAGAAACAATTCAGAATACCCTGAAATGGTTAAGCTCTGTGAAGAATCGCAGCTTAAGGAGCTGATAGATCAGGCCGGCATGAACAATGCCTCCGAGATAAACAGCCTGTACGGAACAAGAACAGAAAAGGAAGAAAGGCTTTACAAGTTACTCTGGGAACCGCTTGAAAAATACCTTGCAGGCGCCGGTAAAGTTTATCTCTCACCCTCAGGCCTGTTGTATAAAATATCCTTCCCGGCAATAAGCAACGGCAAGGATGCCTACCTGTGCGATGCCTATCAGATACAGGTAAAAGGAAGCACCGGAAACCTTGCAACCCAGACTCTTTTTTCAAAAGAGGCGGCGCCTGATGCTCTTGTATTTGGAGGTATAAGATACAGTGAGTCTAATTCAGGAACTGAGGTCTGGTCGTATCTGAGCGGGACCAGGGACGAAGGTGATGCAGTAAACAGAATACTTGAGAAATCACAGATTAGAGTCAGATATCTTACAGATGACAAGGCCACCGAAACCTTTTTCAAGCAGAATGCAGGTAATTACGCTATACTTCACCTTGCCACGCACGGATTCTTTTTCGATGATCCGAACAAGGTAAGGTTTGAAGAGAAAAAGGAGGATATTGAGTATGGTGATATTGCCTTCAGAGGTTCATCGCGGGCCTATGGTGTTGTAAGTTTTGTTAATAACGAAAATCCGCTGATGCGCTCTGGTCTGGTACTTGCCGGTGCAAATGATGTGTGGGTAAATACAGAACAGGGGAAGACGGACGACGGAGTCCTCACTGCCCAGGAGGTTACACAGATCGATATGAGGAAAAACGACCTTGTTGTCCTGTCTGCCTGTGAAACCGGACTTGGTGACATAAAAGGAACTGAAGGAGTTTATGGCTTGCAGAGAGCCCTTAAGATGGCAGGTGTTAAATATATAATAATGAGCCTCTGGGAAATTCCTGACAGGGAAACGGTTGAGTTTATGGATCATTTTTACAATAACCTTCTTGGCACAAAGGATATCAGGACTGCCTTCTATAAGGCTCAGACACAGATGAGGTTAAAGTACGATCCTTATTTCTGGGGCGCTTTTGTTCTTATGCAATAAAACCTTCACTGATTCTCATGCCAACCATTACAACATCATCAATCTGGGGATTATCACCTTTCCATTCATCAAATTGCTTCGCCAGAATCTCCTTTTGTTTTTCAACAGGATGACCTGAAATCTCCAGTAAAAGGTTTTTAAGTCTTTTTGATTTGAATTTTTTCCCGTCAGCGCCACCAAACTGGTCCTCATAACCATCGGAATACATATAATACATGTCTCCTGCCTCAATTCTTATCTGATGTTTTGAAAAGCCATGCATGTTCTCATAATAACCTATTGGCATTTTCTCACCCGGGAATTCCGTA
The DNA here is from genome assembly GCA_964516485.1 of uncultured Rikenellaceae bacterium. Classification (GTDB taxonomy): domain Bacteria; phylum Bacteroidota; class Bacteroidia; order Bacteroidales; family VadinHA17; genus LD21. Next base: position 13,107 of record CAZEYY010000076.1, on the reverse strand, counting down.
AGCACACCATCTCTGATCATTATCAGAGGATTATACGCTCCGGCATATTCAAGAATTCCAGAAGCGGTATCAACAGATACTATCGCAATATCCATCCCGTCCCTGGCCTCACCCGTAATGCCCTGCTGCTGAAGAGCATGAATAACTTTTTCCCTCACATTGTTGAGTATAAGTTCGGGCGAGGTGATGTGATCCTTGTTTACTATCTCATTAAGAAATGCGACTCCCAGCATGCTCATAAAGGCTCCGGGGACACCGTGACCGGTACAGTCGGCAGCAGTATAAACAATTTTTTGCCCAACCCTGCTTATCCAGTAGAAATCACCACTCACAATGTTAAGCGGGCGGAAAAGCACAAAAGTCTCAGGATAAAGTTCCCTGCATGCCTTCTCTGAAGGAATAACTGCAGACTGAATACGGCTGGCATATCTTATGCTGTCCTCAATTTCCTTCTTCTGATGCTCAAGAATTATGTTCTTGTCTACAATTTCATCTTTCTGCCTTACAATCTCTGCAGTTCTTTCAGTAATTATGCCTTCAAGCCTGATATTCTCCTTTTTAAGGCGATATGAATATATCCTTGCGAAAGTCCATAGCAGAAAAGCTGAAAGCAGCAGATATAAAATATAAGCAGGCCATGACCTGTACCATGGAGGCTGAATTGTAAATCTGAATTCTCCCGGAACACTCACTGTGCCAAAAACATTTTTCGCCCTTACACTGAATATATATTCTCCTTCTCTGATATTTGTCAGCTCCTGGTATGCAGCTGTACTCCACTGGCTCCATCCGGAATTTTTCCCCAGCCTGTATGAAAAAAGCAGTTTGTCAGGAGCGGTAAAGTCAGTTGCTGCAAAATCAAATCTTACAGAGTTGTGACTGAATTTCAGAACGGGAAGCTGATCCGGTCCCTGACCTGGTGTCATGATATTTCCACCGGCCCTGTTCATATAGCCGCTGCCATGAAAGATTGATGTATCTTTTTCAATCAGCGTGACTTTCCTGATCAATGCTGGGTATTGCCTGGCGTAATCCGTAATGATATTATCGTCAAAACGGATAAGTCCTTCTGTAGCACCTATCCAGCATACTCCGTTTTCCTCGGGATAGATACAGTTTATTTTTCCGGCATCGATACCGCTGAAAGGTTTTGAATTATAATCATTTCCGGCGCTCTTATCAAGCCAGCCTGCATTATTATCGCTGCAGATCCAGATTTTGTCATTAACCTCTGCAAGTACAGATACCGATTCTCCGGGGAATCTATACTTGTTACCTGCTGATGAAAAAAATCCCTTTACAAATTCACTGTTGTTTTTAAGTGAATCAGGGAGAGACTGTTTAACTGCGTTTTCGTCAGTGAAGGAATAGAGTCCGCGGATTGTGCCAAATAGGAATTCGCTGTTGATAAAGGATGGAATCACTGGTCCGTCAGGAAGACCGTCAGCAGTACCATAATGATCGTATGAAATTGAGTTTTCGTTCCTGAAATTAAGCCTGAGGACTCCGTTATAACGCGTTCCAAGCCATATTACATGATTTTCATTACTACCGGATGAACTCCCGGAGATACCTATAATATCTTCTCCGGCAAGGCTGAGCGAACTGATCCTTCTGTTATTTTTTTCACAGCTGAAGGCAGCCAATCCCGAGGGACCGCCGGTCAGGAGGATTTTCCGGTCTTCGAGGAAAAACATGCTATAAACTGCTTCCCTGCCTATTTTCGTGGTTCCTTCCCCTGAAATCATGAAAAGGCCTTCATCAGTGCCTGCAAAAAGCTTACCACAGGCAGAAGCCAGGCTCCTGACAGGAGCGTTGATTCCGGCAACCTGTCTGAAAGAAGTACCTGCAATATCCTTTTCAGTCTGAACAACTAGTCCGGTTGAGGTTCCTGAATATAAAAGCCCCTGAAACCTGATTACAGCATTTACCTGACTTTCAATTCCTGCTTTTTCATTATAGACCGAAACCGGTGAAGAAACAGCAATTCTTGCCAATCCGTTATTCATGGCAGCCCACAGGTCTCCTGCCCTGTCAGTTATAACCTGCTTAATATCATTATCTCCGAGACCATTATGGTTGTTAACAATGGCCCGGACAGTTCCTGTTGAATCGACAATGATAATTCCGTTCATCATTGTTCCCAGGGCCAGTGAGCCATCTCCTGTTACGGTTCCTCCGGTGATAACTGACTTCTTCATAAGCAAGTCCTGCCTGATTCTGAAAGCTGTGAAAGGAGCATTTGCTGCTGCCGGATCAAACAGCCAGAATCCCTTGTCCCTTGTTCCGATAACGATCCTGTCCTTTCTGAACGCTTCCATCAGGAAGATACCAGTGGTATCGAATATTTCACTTCCCGGTACTTTCAGAAGACCATCCGTACCAAGTGTCAAAATACCTTTTCCCCTCTCTCTTACATAAAAGTTGCCAGATACAGTAAATGAAGTATGAAAAGATGTTGAGGGCCTTATAATTTCAATTTCCCCTTTTCTGTAAACAAAGATCTTTTCTTCGGCCTGAAAGATCACAGCTCCTGAAAAAGCATGCACTTTCCAGATATTCGTAAAATCCTGTTCTTCTGCTTCAAGGGAGTCAGATAATGAGACATACCTTAGTTTTCCTGACTTTTCAGGTTCAAAATATCCGAATTCATTCTGGGAACCTGCATAGATAAGTCCTGAAGAGTCAATTGCTAGTGAGAGTATCCATGCTTCCCTGTTTATGGGCCAGGAATTCCAGTTTTTCCCGTCAAACTCAAGCAGCTTGAAACCGTTAGCGGCATATATAATCCCGCGCTGATCCTGCACAACAGCCATGTTTGCAGGATGAAAATCCCTTCCGTAATCCTTTGTTGTATAGTTCTTTACCTGAAATATATGATTCTGGGAGTACGCGTTGCAGAAAAAAAAGACAAAAAGAGTTGCAAGCTTAAATGATTTGTAATTATTCAGCATTTCTCCCTTTATAAGCTTAGTAAATATTATTTAATGCCAAATCTTTCTCCCAGCCATTTTTCAAGGTCTTCACCAGGTATCCTGCCATACATTTCAGTTATATAAGCGCCAACCTCGGCAATTTTATCCACTTTCGGTTTTGCACTTACTGCTTCCAGGATAATTTTTGTTTCGTCAGCAAGCTTATCAATATCCGGGAAAATAAGGTCAAATTCGCTGAGAAAAACCGATTCCTTACCTCTCCTGTAATAAAGCCTGATTTTTGTATTGTCTGCACTTGGTATTGGCGATCCGTCAACACTGAGAAGAGTCTTTTTATCGATAAAAAAAGCATTTCCATCAAAGCTTAGTTTCTTGTTTATTTCCTGTCCCCTGAAAGTGTAACGCAGGAAGAAGAAATTATTCTTATTCATGGGAAAAGCAACATCATCGATCAGGGTTGCATGCTTATCGAGCACTACAAACCTGCCTGTAAAGAACTCTGATATTTCGGATGCTGTAAGTAATTTTGCAGCCCTTGAACTTATGTTATACATCGAGGGCAGGTAGTTCGATTTTGCACTTGCCAGGTCATGATTACTGCTTGTCAGAACCAGTCGTCCTCTCTGGGGATTGATCACCGCAGCTGTAGCATCTTCAGTCCTGAAAAGCAGATCCTCTTTTTCAGAAAAAACAGTTCCTGTTTCAAGTGATACGCCTCTTGTGCGCAACAGAATGCTTCCGTTTACCTTTATTACCTTGAAATCACTCTGACCTGATACAGAAGGAAACCACAAGGTAAAAAAGAGAAAAAGATATGCTATCGCTTTCATATAATGATATTTAAGTTATGCCTGAACAAAGTTATACACAATATATATATCAAAATGTATTCCAACCTTTGTACCTGAACACAGGTTTATCATCCTTCAGGGCTGACTCCGGGAATGTTGCCTTCAGCACCCTCTCCTCTCCGGGGACAAGAGAGATATAATTATCATCCCAGTATACGGGCACAACAGACTTTCCTGATTTTTCACCTGATACATTCAGCTCTATCAGAAATGCTATGTTGCTGCTTTTATTCGAAAGTTTTACTGTTAGTTCACAGGTGCCACCATTATTGCTGAAGGAGCTTTCCACCTCCGGCTTAACTTCCGGGAGCTTGTCAAGTGCTGTGAAGTCAGCATATTTTGCCATCGGAGTATAAAACCAGGTAGTATTTTTGAAATCAGGCAGATCCTGCTTTGAGGACAACCAGTAAAAATTATCTGCAAGCACTTTAGACTGATTATCAACAAGTTTCAATTTAAGGAAATATACTCCTGTTGATGCCGGCTTTGAAGGGAGTGTTATTATTTTTGAAGAAGAATTCGCACCGGCTGAAGCTTTAAGCTGCCTGACGAAAGTAGCTTTACCGTTCAAGTCGTAAATTGAAATATCAGCATTAAGATCGGTGGCTGCTGACGGAGTAAGGTTGGCAAGATATATCGAATTGTCGCCGTAATTGTAAATAATATTGATGTTCCTGGCGCCAAGTTTAGCTCCGTAAAATGCTGCATTTGGAAGCAGGTTATAATCCCAGAACTGCCATATAAGTTTTGGCCAGGCGGAGTTATACATCCATTGAATTATACCTGTGGTATTGCTTCTGTTCACAGAAAAGGCCTCGAACATTGCTCTCATGGCCTCGAGGTTTGAAGCCTGACTTTTAAAAGTGAAATCCTCAACATTTGTCTGCTCGCCATAGCGTTTGTTGAAAGCCACGATATAACGGTCAAGGGTTTTGAAGGCTCCCCTGCCGCAATGGAAGCTCCACATCTCATTTACCGGCCAGAGTTTGTCCTCAGGTATCATTGTTTTCACTACTTCAAGAGAGGGAATCTGAGGACCAGGGCCTGTCTCTGTATTAAAGCCGTAAGCACCGCCATTTTCAGTATCGAGATACCAGTAATTAGGTGATACATAATCATAGGGTCCATACATCTTAACACCGCTGGGACCCGATATTTCACTTGTCTTTGCCTTGCATGACATCAGAAGTGGTCTTGAAGGGTCAAGGATTTTGAAAAGAGGATGATATTTCTTCTCAAGTTCCGGATTAGGTAACTTGTCGCTGCCAAGCACCCATACATACAGGCTCGGATGATTGCGAAGCCATTTTACATGGTCATTTGTATATTTCAGTATCAGAGCAATATCTTCAGGAGTTCTGATTGACATGAACTCGTCTTCCGGTTTTGCAAAGTAGCCTTCCCACTCCCACTGGCAGCTCCAGCCTGCCATTATGAGCATACCAAGTTCGTCAGCAAGTTCATAGAATCTTCCGCTGTTGCCCCAGAAGCCTTCAAGGCGGATAGTATTCATATTTGCATGTTTTGCATATTCCATTTGCGCCTTAACCTTTTCTTCCGTATCGTTAAGGAACATACCGTCAACCCAGCCGCCTCCCTTTATAAGGATCTCAACACCGTTAAGCTTGTATCCCCTGTGTCCTCCTGCATTGAAATAGTCTTCAACTTCCCTTATTCCAAACCTTGTCTTTTCCGAATATGAAACAGAACCTCCGGTAAGGATATCCATCTGTGCTTCATATAGTTCAGGCTTTCCGAGATCCCAGGTCCACCACAACCTTGGATTTTCTATTCTGAGTTGTGGAAATTCAGCAGATGTGAAGGTGACAAGTTGTCTTTCTCCGGGATTGAGTTTTACCTGTTTTTCAAAAGTTATGTTCTCAATCTTTCCCTTCACAACAGCATCAAGGATTTTGGATGTATTATTTATAGCCTCAGCGCTTACTGTTAAGTCAGCCTCCTTAAAGGTCTTCTTGTCTATCTTTGAGTAAATGAAAGGATTATCGAGGCTTGCCTTTCCCGAAGTTTTGACCTTAACCGGTCTCCACAGACCCATCAGGCGGTCGGGGGACATCGGCGCCCAGTCGACAAAACCAATTGAAGGTTCATCAGGCCTTGGCTTGAAAACCTCCACGGCAAGGATATTCTTTCCTTTTCCCACAAAGCCGGAGACATTTATTTTAAAGATCCTGAAGCCCCCGAAAAGAGTGTCTGCTGAAGCGACCTGTTTCCCGTTAATCCAGATATTTGCCCTGTAGTTTATTCCCTCAAAGATCAGTTCAGTGTTCGCTTTCCTTTCCAGCTCAAATTCATTCCTGTACCACCATGAGCCACTGAACCTTGCAGTGTCAACCCTGCTTATGTTGTCACCCATGAAAATATCCTTGTATTCACCGTTCGCAATCAGTGAGGCCATGACTGTAGAAGGTACTGTTGTGCTGTACCAGCCTGAGACATCAAAGCCCGATAGTGATATTTCAGCGCCAGTGGCGTTTACTTTTGCTGATGCTTCTGTACTCCATCCATCCTTAAGCTGGTGTACAAAATCATCAGGTAAAGTATTTGTTCCTTTCCCGCATCCTGAGAGTGCAAGAATGATGATCACAAATGCAATCTGAACTTTAATGGTTTTCATAGACAGAATTATTTCTATACTGGTTAATAAGATCTTTTTCATCAGGATTAAGCTCATAGCTGAATCCCTTTTCAGAGGCCTTCATTATCAACACTTTAACTATCAGGAGATTTGCAAGTATTGCTTCCGCCTTATTAGAAGGTATTTTTGCCATCTTCCTGAATCTCGATAGTGAAATTGAGCCGTTTTGTGCAAGGTAGTGCAGAAGTGAATTTTCAACACGACCGAACTTTACTGTTACTCCTTTGCTCATTCCCTCTTTTCTCCACATCTGAAGCAGTACCTGGTTAGCGAGGAGGTTCTGGTCCTGGTTTCTGAAATATGAAAGCCATCTGCCGCTCTCATCTTTCACCTGGTACGGCCGTTTATCTCCTTTAAGTACTTCGACCTCAAGTATTGTCTTTCCATCGGAGGTGTGTTGCTTTATTTTATAGTTTATCTCCGGCCTGCAGTAGAGATGTGCCGCAGTATCGACCATATAGATCTCTTCATCTGACTGAATACCAGCAATGCTTCCGTTGTCTCTTACTCCTATCAGCAGCCTGCCGCCGTTACTGTTGGCAAATGCAGAAAGTGTCCTTGCAATTTTTCTGCTGTCGGAAACACAGTATTTAAAATCGAGTTGCTGGTTCTCACCACCGTCAATAAGCTTCTTTACATATCCCTCCATCAGTTCCGGAGCTTTACTGATCAGTTTTCTTCTTCATTATTTTGTCGACAAGTGAAGGAGCTATAAGCCTTAGCCACATTCCAAGCTTCCCTTCAAAAGTCATATAAATGTCCCGTTTCCTGGCGGCAGCAGCTTTTAGAATAACCTGTGCACATTTTGCTGCAGTGATGCCTTCAGATTCATGAACCGATACCTCTCCCTTTACAGAACCGTCAGCTTTCAGCGCACGGCCTGTTATTCCTGTCTTTACCCAGCTTGGGTAAACTACTGTTACAGATACACCTGTTTCAGAAAGTTCATTTCTGAGTGAGGCATAGAACTCAGCCATTGCATGCTTGCTGGCTCCATAGCCATCAGCTGTCCCTGAGGGCAGTTTACCACGCATGCTCGATACTGCGACAAGGCGACCGTTTGTTTTAAGAAGGTGAGGCAGGGCAAAGTGAGTGCAATAGACACCCCCTAGGAAATTCACCTTAATTATCTTCTCAAAGACATCAAGATCTTTCATCTCAGTAAATCTTGCTGCAACAGCAAAACCTGCATTATTGATTAGAGTGTCGATTCTTCCGTATTTCTGTATTGTGGTATCAATCAGATTCTTACAATGCTGCTTGTCAGAGATATCAGTCGGAACCGCAATGACTTTACCACCAAGATGAGAACAGGTATTTGCCACTTCCTGCAGCTTGTCTGCATTTCTTGCTGCAAGAGCCAGCCAGGCTCCCTGTTCTGCAAGTTTATATGCTGTCTGCTCACCGATACCTGATGATGCCCCGGTGATTATGACAACATTGCCGGAAAATAAATTGTTATTCATGGGTTTACATAATTACGCTTATGACATAAATAAACGTCTGAATATATCAATTTTTTTCAAGCATGTAAGTATATTTCTACCGGAATATTACCTTTAATAAGTATTAGGTATTTTAAAATTTTAAATTATGAAAGAAGACATGCAACAAATGAATCTATGGCGATTGAGGATATTTATAATAATACTGACAGGCCTGTCCTTTTCAGGATTGAAAAGCCAGCCGGCTGAATGGCCATGCTTTCATGGGGCAGACAGGACTAACAAATCAAACGAAACCGGCTTGCTTAAGACCTGGCCCGTAGGCGGACCTGCCCTGATGTTTACAATTTCAGGCCTTGGAGAAGGTTTCAATTCTACAGCAATTGCCGGAGGAATGATATTCACTGCCGGAAAGACAGGCGACCAGTCATGGATCTATGCTTTCGACATGAACGGAAAGCAGATATGGAAGAAGCCCAGCGGCGACCCATGGAGGGTTACAGTGTCCTGGGCAAGTTCATATAACGGACCAAGGAGCACACCCACCTATGATAACGGAATTATATACCATCTGAGCGAAAGTGGCAAACTTGCAGCATACCGCGCAAAAGACGGAAGCACAATATGGACAAGAGACCTGCCAAAGGATTTTGTTTCGGAAATGCCGATGTACGGATACTCGGAATCAGTAATGATAGATGGGGAGAACCTTTATGTAAGACCCGGAGGTCAGAAAGGATACCAGGCCTGCCTCGATAAAAAAACTGGCAAGACAATCTGGGCAACAACAGGTATTGGCGGCGATTACGGGTACAGTTCGACAATTATAAGTGATTTCGGAGGCTTTCACCAGGTAATCGGTTCGAGCAACACCTGCTACTACAGCATGGATGCAAAAACCGGAAAGTTATTATGGATTGCTGATTTCATGAACAAATATGAGATAAACTGTACCGATCCTATTGTAAACAATGAGTATGTACTTTTCACAAGCGGTGAAGGAAAAGGCACCACGCTCTACAGACAGAAAAAGACCGGTAATGGTCTGACAGTTGAAAAAGTATGGGAAACATCGCTTATGGATAACTACTTTGCAGGAATCATGCTGCACAACGGATATATATACGGCTGCGGAAATGATTCAAGAGGCTGGTTCTGCCTCGACTTCAAAACAGGCAAACAGATGTGGAAAACAAACGGGGAAGGATCTCTGACCTATGCAGACGGAATGCTGTATCTCTATGATGTAAGGGGCAATATGAAACTTGTGAAAGCCTCACCTGAAAAGTTTGAAGTAAGCGGTGAATTCAAGACACCCAAGGGAGGAGAAGGACCTTACTGGGCACATCCTGTTGTTTGCGGCGGAAGACTCTATCTAAGGCACTCTGACAAAATATTTGTGTATAAGATCAAAAATTAAATCCTTATACAACATTAAGATACATGCGTATTTATTAATTTCGTATATCAAGTTTACAATTAACCAAAAACAATTTTAATTATGAGAAAAATATTCGGGAGCTTCATTGTCCTCATGGCAATGCTCCTAATTTCTTGTTCAACAGGCAAGAATGATGAAGGGATAACAGTCCCGTTTGAGAAGTACAGTCTTGAAAATGGACTTACAGTAATACTTAATGAAGACAGGTCAGACCCTATTGCTTCTGTTGCAATCCTTTACCATGTTGGTTCTGCACGCGAGACTGAAGGCAAAACAGGTTTCGCACACCTGTTTGAGCACATGATGTTCCAGAAATCAGAAAACGTTGGAGAGGATCAGCTGTTTAAACTGATTCAGAGTGCTGGCGGTGACCTTAACGGAGGAACAAGCTTTGACAATACCGTATATTTTGAAGTTATCCCCAAGAATGCGCTTGAAATGGTTCTGTGGCTTGAATCAGACAGGCTGGGATATCTCGAAAATACTGTAACAAAGGCAGCATTTGCCAATCAGCAGAATGTTGTGCAGAATGAAAAGAGACAAAGCGTCGACAATGCACCTTACGGGCATGAAGAAGAGCTCCTGCTAAAAACGATGTTTCCCCAGGGTCACCCGTACAGCTGGGATGTAATCGGCAAGATGGAAGACCTGACAAATGCCACTGTTGATGATGTGAAGGCTTTTCACGGAAAATTCTATATTCCAAAAAATGCCACTCTTGTAATCTCAGGTGACATAAATAAGGAAGAAGTCAAGGCCCTTGTTGAAAAATATTTCGCTGAGATTCCGGGCGGCGATCCTGTTGAAAAAGTGGCACCAAAGAACGTATCACTTGCGTCAACTGTCAAGCTTTATCATGAGGACAATTTCGCAAAAGCTCCGAGGTACACAATGGTATTTCCTGTACCCGAGCAATTTACAAAGGACTCTTATGCACTTGACTATCTTGCAGAACTCCTTTCAAACGGTAAGAAAACACCACTCTACAAGGTGCTTGTAAAAGACAAAAAGCTTACCTCCTCTGCAAGAGCCTTCAACATGTCACTTGAACTTTCAGGAATGTTCAGGATAAGCGTTACCGCAAATCCCGGTGTTAGTCTCAATGATGTTGAAAAAGGCATTTTTGAAGCTTTCGACATGTTTGAAAAGGAAGGTTTCCAGGAAGAAGATCTCATCAGAATAAAAGCAAAGAATGAAACGGACTTCTATAATAATTTCTCGAGCATCCTTATGAAATCATTCACGCTCGGACGTTACCAGATGTTTAAGGATGACCCGTCATTTTACAGGACCGATTTTGAAAATGCACAGGCTGTAACGTCTGAAGATGTAAAAAGAGTATTTGAAAAATATATCAAGGGTAAAACCTATGTTGCAACCAGTTTCGTTCCAAAAGGAGAAACAGGTCTCATAGCAGAAAATTCAGTGAATGCCGGCATTGTTGAGGAAGATGTTACAAAAGCTGCCGAGGTAAAAACTGAAACAGTTGCCGAGGAGCCAATAAAAAAGACTCCCACAAAAACAGACAGGAGCACCCAACCCCCGCTTGGACCTGATCCACAGGTTACACTTCCTTCGGTATGGACAGGTAAACTAGCCAATGGAATTGATATTTTCGGAATAACACATTCTGAATTACCACTTGTGAACTATTCAATAATCATTGAAGGCGGACATCAGCTTGATGAGCTTGCAAAATCAGGTCTTGCAAACCTTACGGCTGCTGTAATGAATGAAGGCACAAAAAACAAAACTCCTGAGGAGCTTGAAGACGCAATAAGGCTTCTTGGCGCTACGATAAATGTATCTGCATCGAATGAAGCTATTACATTCAGGGTAAGCGCCCTGGCAAGGAATTTCGAAAAGACAATTGCACTTGTGGAAGAAATGCTTTTTGAGCCACGCTGGGATGAAGAACAGTATAATCTGGCAAAGCTGAGGGTAATAAATAATCTGAAAAGGAACCAGGCCAATCCAAGTTACCTTGCTTCAACTACTCTCAACAGATTCGTATTTGGCGACAATAATATACTGGCAACAGAGCTCACCGGGAAAACCGAAACTGTTGAAGCCCTTACAATTGAAGATCTTAAATCCTTTTACGGAAATTATCTGTCACCATCACTGGCCAAAATTGTAATTGCCGGAGATATTGACAAGGCCAGGGTTGAGAAAGCATTTGCCGGCCTCAGTGACAAATGGACTCCCCGCACTGTCGAGATTCCAAAGGCAGTCATGCCTTCTGCTCCTGAGAAATCCAATATTTATTTTGTCGATATGCCCGGAGCTAAACAGTCTGTTATTTATATTGGCTGCCCCTCGCTTATAAGGACAGATCCTGACTATTATCCGCTTTATGTTGCCAATTACAAGCTGGGAGGCACATTCAATGGCATTTTCAACCTTATACTGAGAGAAGAGAAAGGCTTTACATACGGAGCAAGATCCTACCTCTCATCAGGAAAGAATTATGGCGCTTTCACTGCTTCATCAATGGTAAGGACAAATTCAACACTTGAATCAGTAACAATATTCAAGACCGAGATGGAAAAATACCGGAAGGAGATGCCACAGGAATATATTGATTTCACAAAATCAGCGTTACTGAAAGGCAATGCTCTCAATTTTGAAACCCTGTGGGATCTTGTTGCCATGCTGAACAATATAGCTGTTTATGGTCTGCCTGCTGATTACATAAAACAGGAAGAAGCTTTTGTGAAAGATTTAACAGTTGAAAAGCAGCTTGAAATTGTAAATAAGTATATCGATCCTGCAAAAATGTACTATGTTGTTGTAGGTGATGCAAAAACCCAGCTGAAAGAACTTGAAAAAGCCGGATTAGGGAAGCCTGTCCTTTATAATAAATAGTCTTCAAAACTCTGTGGCCTTCTGTGTCTCTCAGTGCACCGATTACTATCGAATCTACGTGTAAATCTTTTTGTTACACAGAGAGGCACAGAGAAACACAGAACGGCACAGAGAATCAGGATCAATAAAAAACCTGGCTATTTTTATTGAAGATATTTTATTATACATTTGCACCTCCATCAGACTGCACGACTGCATGACTGCATGACAAAATGATGCCCGGATGGTGGAATGGTAGACACGCAGGACTTAAAATCCTGTGGCCATAACGGCTGTGCGGGTTCAAGTCCCGCTCCGGGTACAGAAAGCCTCGATTTATCGGGGCTTTCCGCTTTTAGTAGGTGCAAATCAGGTGCAAATTTTATATTTTGGAAAAAATCAAAATTGACTTATTTTTAATAATGAAAGTCAATAGAAGTAAACCGCAATTTAAAGAGCTACTTGAAGAGTATATTTCAACCCTCGAAAAAGATTATGATTCAATTCGAACTGGGAGGACCAACCATCCTACGTTTTCCCTGATTCAGAACACATACCAAAAGATTGAAGACAAATATTTTTATAAGAAGTTAGGTTTTACCCTATGCTATTTCTTATTCTGCTTAATCTATTTAATGATAACAATTGCCTATTCCTCACTCCCACTGGTAATTTTCGTCGTATCTCCCTTTTTGATTCTTTTATTCTTTTATATCCTTGCAATCAATATTCTCAAAATTCCTGACTTAGTCGACATAACTAGTCTCGGTGACAGAGTATTACTTGTGAGAGAGAAAATAAAATATTATGATTTTGACTACCATGAAGTTAAAGAAATGATAATTGACATAGAAAGAATCTACCATTTGGAAAGGATTGCATACTTAAAAAAGTATTATGAATTAATGAAACCCACATTTAATGGCAACAA
>CAZEYY010000075.1:0-17750 GCA_964516485.1 uncultured Rikenellaceae bacterium | reverse complement strand
GTGCGGAGCCTGTAGCAAATCCGTTCGACTCAGTCAGGATCACAGTAGGACGGTAATAAGTTTCTATAAGCCTTGAAGCAACAATTCCGATAACACCCTTTTTCCAGTGAGGATTATAAAGAACAGTGGTTCTGGCGTTTACGTTCCGCTGATCTTCAGCTATCATCCTCATAGCCTCAGTTGTTATTGTGCGGTCAACATTTCTTCTTTCAATATTGAAGCTGTTGATCTCCTTGCTGATGCCTGTTGCCAGCGCAGTATCACTTGACACAAGCAGGTCTACCGCCTTACTTCCTGTTTCCATTCTGCCGGCAGCATTTATCCTGGGGCCGATTTTGAATACAACATCCTCAATCGATAGCACCTTGGTAACTTCAGACTCCCTGATTATCTCCTTAAGGCCTGTCCTTGGAGCTTCATTAAGCTGCTTAAGGCCGAAGTGAGCCATCACCCTGTTTTCACCTGTTATAGGGACTATATCGGAAGCAATGCTCACAGCAACCAGGTCGAGGTAATGATATATTGCACTGAAAGGGATTCCATGAACCCTTGAATATGCCTGGATAAGCTTGAAACCGACACCGCATCCCGACAATTCGCGGTAGGGATAGTTACAGCCGGGTTGCTTTGGATCGAGAACTGCAAGTGCTTTTGGTATCTCATCGCCGGGATAGTGATGATCGCAGATAATAACATCAAGCCCTTTTGTCCTGGCATATTTCACCTTTTCAACAGCCTTGATGCCGCAATCGAGTGTTATAATAATCTTGCAGTTATTTTCCTGGGCGAAATCTATTCCCAGATAAGAAACACCATAGCCCTCCTTGTATCTGTCAGGAATATAGTACAATACATTTGAATACTGCTCCTTCAGGAATGAATACATGAGGGCAACGGCTGTTGTTCCGTCAACATCATAATCACCGTAAACAAGTATCTTTTCATTTTTCTTAACAGCAGTTGAAATCCTGTCAACAGCAATATTCATATCCTTCATCAGGAACGGATCATGCAGATAATCAAGGCTCGGGCAGAAAAATGCCTTTGCTTCTGCAGCTGTTGTTATACCCCTCTGGACCATCAGGTTCGCCAGCGAATCGGGTACGCTGAGCGAAGAGGCAAGCTGTTTGACAACTGCTGCATCACCCTTCTCCTTAATGACCCATTTCTTTTCCATGAATTATATATTTTCTATCTCCAGATCAAAGATCTCTTCAAGTTTATCTTTAACAACTCTCTTTACTGCTTCAAAATCAAGTGTTTCCCCAAGCTCTTTCTCAAGAGAAGTAACGCCCTTGTCAGTAAATCCGCAGGGATTTATGTAATTGAAGTATTCAAGGTTTGTATTTACATTAAAAGCAAATCCGTGCATAGTCACGAACCTGCTGGCTTTCACACCAATAGCACAAATTTTTCTTGCTCTTCCCTTAACTTCCGGATCGAGCCAGACACCAGTTCCTCCTTCAAGCCTTGAAGCCTTCAGACTATATTCCGATAAGGTCAGTATTATAGCTTCCTCAAGTCTGTAAATATAGTCTTTAAGACCGACATTTATGGCATTAAGGTCAAAAATAGGATAACCAACAAGCTGACCCGGGCCATGATAAGTAATATCACCACCCCTGTCGATCCTGTAAAATGATGCGTTTCTTGCTTTTAGCTGGATATAATCGACAAGAAGGTTATTCTCTGAACCACTTTTACCGAGTGTATAGACATGTGGATGTTCCACAAAAATGAGTGTCCCATGAGGTGCTTCTTTTACTTCCGGCGAATCACCCGGGGTAATCTTCTTAAAGTCAACAAGCCTGTTGAACAGAACAGCCTGGTAATCCCAGGTCTCCTTGTAATCTTTAAATCCTAAATCCTTATAATCTACACGATATCTCAAAATAAGCCTTTGCTTCTGAATTCTTTAAAATTAATACTTTTTCTTTGTCCCTGCATGTTTTTCTGCATGATAAGATGACCGTACAAGCGGGCTGCTCTCAACAAAGCTAAATCCTGCGTTAATTGCAGCCTGGCGGTATTCTTCAAACTTTTCAGGCCTTACATATTCAACAACCTCCATATATCCGAAAGCAGGTTGAAGATATTGTCCGATTGTAAGAATGCTGCAACCAGTTGCCCTTATATCCTTAATCGTCTCAAGCACTTCCTCCTCTGTTTCACCAAGTCCGAGCATGAATCCTGATTTTGCAGCTACGCCCCTGCCTGCAATATACTTAAGCACACCAAGGCTCCTGTCGTATTTTGCCTTTGTCCTTATGCCGGGAGTAAGCCTTCGAACAGTTTCAATATTGTGAGAAATTACTTCCGGGCCTGCCTCAATAACGATGTCAATATTTTCTGTTCTGCCATCAAAATCAGGAATAAGGCATTCTGTTGTAACTCCCGGATTGAGCTCCCTGACCTTCATTACAGTCTTCGCCCAATGTGAAGCACCTCCGTCATGAAGATCATCCCTGTCGACAGAGGTAATAACACAATGCCTTAGTTTAAGGCTTTTCACAGTTTCAGCCAGTCTGACTGGCTCATCCGGATCCGGAGGAAGGGGTTTTCCTGTTATTGTTGCGCAGAATTTGCATGCCCGTGTACAGATATTGCCCAGGATCATGAAAGTAGCTGTGCCTGCATTCCAGCATTCTCCAATATTCGGACAATTTCCGCTTGTGCATATTGTGTGGAGGCTGTTTGCTGCAACAATATTTTTAACTGCTGAATAATTTTCACCGCTGGCTCTCTGCATTTTCAGCCATTCCGGCAATCTTCTCCCCTTCTGCATACACTAAATTAATGTTTGCAAAAATACAAAACTCTGTGGTTAAGAATGAAAAATCTGAATAATGCTGCAATAATTTATACCCGTACGGCTGATTGCCCTTGTTTACCGTAATGGCAACCATTATTAATCAGCAGCAGTTACAGACTGTCGGAATAAAAAATTATATTTGTTACACTCTAAAAAAAATTCAACTCTTTAAAAAAAATATTATGACTAAAGATGAAATCAAGGTAAACAATAACTACCAGACAGTTATCGGCGCTTTCCCGAAAGTTGGCATACGTCCTGTTATAGATGGCAGGATGAATGGTGTAAGGGAGTCTCTCGAAGACCAGACAATGAACATGGCCAGAAATGCTGCAAAACTTATTTCATCCAACCTGAAATATCCCGACGGGAAACCGGTGGAATGCGTTATTGCCGATACCACAATAGGAGGTGTTGCAGAAGCTGCCCTTTGTGCTGAAAAATTTTCACAGCTCGGAGTGGGTGTGAGCCTTACAGTTACCCCATGCTGGTGCTATGGAAGTGAAACAATAGACATGAATGCAGATATCCCTAAAGCAATATGGGGATTCAACGGAACAGAACGACCGGGAGCAGTATATCTTGCAGCTGCACTTGCCGGACATACAATGAAAGGAATGCCTGCATTCGGAATCTATGGACACAATGTGCAGGATGCAACAGACCAGTCTATCCCCGAAGATGTCAGGGAAAAGATTCTTCGTTTCATTAAAGCCGGACTTGCTGTGTCATTCATGAAAGGCAAATCATACCTCTCAATGGGCTCTGTATCAATGGGTATCGCAGGATCAATAGTCAGGGAAGATTTTTTCCAGGAATACCTCGGCATGAGAAATGAGTACGTCGATATGAGCGAATTCAATCGCCGCCTGAATGAAGAAATATATGATAAAGCTGAGTATAAAAAGGCCCTGGAGTGGACAAAGAAATACTGCAGGGAAGGAAAGGACCTTAACAGCAAACCCAAAAGCAGGCAGCAGAAAGACAAGGACTGGGAAACTGTTGTTAAAATGACTCTTATTGCCCGCGACCTGATGGTTGGAAATCCGAAACTTAAAAAATCTGGATTCGGCGAAGAGGCAATGGGACATAATGCTATACTGGCAGGATTCCAGGGACAAAGACAATGGACCGACCACATGCCTAACGGCGATTTCCTTGAATCAATATTATGCTCATCGTTCGACTGGAACGGAATAAGACCTCCATATCTTGTTGCAACTGAAAATGATGCAATGAATGGTGTTCCAATGCTCTTCGGATATCTCCTTACAAATACAGCACAGATGTTCTCTGATATAAGAACTTACTGGAGCCCCGAGGCTATAAAGAGAGTTACTAAAGTGAAACCTGCAGGTGCCGCTGAAAACGGAGTGATCCATCTTATCAATTCAGGAGCTTCATCACTTGATTTCTCCGGAAAACAGAAAAACAAGGGTAAATCTGTAATCAAACCATTCTGGGAGATCACTTCAAAAGATGCCACCGAATGCCTTAAAGCTACAGTATGGCCACCGGCCAACACAGGCTACTTCAGGGGCGGAGGCTATTCATCCCAGTTCGACAGCGAGGGAGGAATGCCTGTTACAATATCGAGGGTGAACCTTGTAAAAGGACTGGGCCCTGTTTTGCAGCTTGCTGAAGGATGGACAGTTGAGCTGCCTGAAAAAGTTCACAGGATACTTTCGGACCGCACCGATCCGACTTGGCCAACAACATGGTTCACACCAAGGCTTACAGGCAAGGGCGCCTTTGCTGATGTGTATTCAGTTATGGCAAACTGGGGAGCTAACCACAGTGCATCAAGCTACGGACATATAGGCGCAGATCTCATTACTCTCGCTTCACTTCTGAGGATCCCTGTTTGTATGCATAACGTCAGCGATGACATGATATTCAGGCCCAGCTCATGGAATGCATTCGGAATGGATAAGGAGGGTTCTGATTACAGGGCCTGCCAGAATTACGGACCGATATATAAATAGCTGTAGAGGCTGTAAAGGCTGTAGAGGCTGTAAAGGCTGTAGAGGCTGTAAAGGCTGTAGAGGCCATAAAGCCTCTAATGCCTCTAATGCCTCTAATGCCTCTAAAGCCTCTAAAGCCTTTAATGCTTAAGAATGGGATTGACAAAGATAAATATAAGACAGAAAGGATGGCAAAAAGGGATATCGTTATAGTCTTCGACTGCGGCGCCACAAATGTAAGGTCGGTAGCTATCGACAGCACAGGAAATATCCTTGCCTCAGAAACCTTTCCCAATAACACAAGGCCGGATCCTTTTTTCCCGGCCTACAGAATATGGGATGTGAATGAGATCTGGGAAAAGATGTGCAGGGCTTCACAAAAAGTTGTCAGCCAGGTACCTGCAGAGAGAATCGTCGGTGTCACAGTCACCACTTTCGGAGTCGACGGAACACTTTTTGACAGGTCGGGGAAAATGCTCTATCCGGTAATATCATGGCAGTGCGAAAGGACCAACGCCATAATGGCTGACATTGGAAAATATATCCCGCTTGACGACCTTTATTCAGAATGTGGTGTTCTGCCATTCACATTCAATACAATTAACAAGCTGATCTGGTTTTCAGAGCAAAAACCCGACCTGGTTGAAAAAAGCAGGATATTTCTGATGATGCCATCAATATTCACCTATTTCCTTACAGGTGAGATGCTTAACGACATGTCGATGGCAGGCACAACAATGACAACAAACCTTGCTGAAAGAAACTTCTCATCAGGGATTCTGGGGAATATAGGTTTTCCCCTTGAAAAAATGGGTAAGCCTGCAGAACCGGGCACAATAAGCGGGAAAATACATTTATCAGCATCCGCTGCAACAGGAATACCGGAAGGTATACCGGTAGTAGCCACAGGCCATGACACTCAGTTTGCAGTTTTCGGTTCAGGGGCTGAAATAAATGAGCCTGTTCTTTCTTCAGGAACCTGGGAAATACTGATGGTAAGATCGGCCGGTTACAGATCTGGCAAAAAGCAGCTCGAAATGGGAATAACGACCGAACTGGATTCGAGGCCAGGTCTGTATAATATTGGCAATCAATGGATAGCATCAGGCATCCTTGAGTGGATAAAGAAGAATTTCTACGGTGATATAAATGGTGATGTTTATGAAAACATGATCTCAGGCGCTGAAAAAGTTCCTTCCGGATCAAATGGGGTGAAGCTTGTGCCTAAATTCTATGAAGAATTAAAAGGGAAGCCAGGGGGCCAGATTCTTGGCCTTACACTGGAATCGACCCGAGACGAGATCTACCGTGCTGCACTGGAAGCCATGGCTGAAAGACTTGCTGAAGGAAAGAGGGCTCTCGAAGAAGCCGGGGGATTCAGAACTGATTCAATAATCTGCGTCGGTGGTGGTTCAAGAAACAGGCTTTGGAATCAGCTCAGAGCCAATGCCACTAATGTTCCGGTGAAAATCATCCGGCAGAAAGAAACTACTGTTCTCGGAGCTTCGCTCTTTGTACAGGCAGCATGCGGAAATTTCTCCTCACCGGAAGATGCCAGAAAATCAATTGATTACAAAACAGAAATAGTTTTACCAGCATAAAGCCTTTTCTCTCTTACGCCCTTAAGCCTTTATGCCCTTAAGCCCCTTTTAAAATGGATATTGCATTTCTTAATGGTAACTACCAGCAAAAAAACGAAATAAAGATCAGTCCTGATGATCGCGGTTTTCTTTTCGCTGACGGAATTTATGAGGTTGTAAGATGGTATCAGGGGGATTTCTTTGATATGAAAGGTCATCTTGCCAGGCTCAAAAGAAGTCTCAGTGAGGTCAGAATAAGCTGGCCTGAGGCTGACTTGTTCCCTGATATCTCATTGCAGCTTATAAAAAGGAATTCACTTGAAGGCAAGCCTGCTCTTGTTTATATCCAGGTGACAAGGGGCGCTGTTCCCCGTGCTCATGCATTTCCCTCACCTGCAGTGAATCCCACTGTTTATGCCTTTGCAAGGGGATTTGATCCTGCACCTGAAAAAGTAGCGGCAGGCATAGGTGTTATAATGAAAAAAGATATCCGCTGGAGCCGCTGTGATATAAAATCTGTATCCCTGCTTCCGAATGTTCTGAGTTTCCAGGAAGCAGTAGAAACCGGGAACAATGAATGCATATTTGTCCGCGACGGCAGAATAACCGAGTGTTCCCACTCGAATGTATTTATCGTGATTGACAATATTATTTATACTCACCCTGAATCGGATAACATCTTATCAGGTATATCACGGAAAAATGTCATCAGAATTGCAAAAAAAGCAGGCATAGATGTCAGGGAAATAGCTGTAAATGAAAAAGATATTGAAAAGGCTGAAGAGGTGTTCATTTCAAATACCTCATCGGAAGTGGGACCTGTTATTTCGATAAACGGTAAAAAGGTCGGGAACGGAAAGCCCGGAGTTATGACAATGAAATTAAAGGCTCTTTTCAATGAAGAGACTGCCGCACTCAGAAAATTCTGAGTTCACTGGGCATCGGATGATTTTTCAGAAAAAACTCATTATATATTATTACAATGAAACGTCGTGATTTTATTACAAGGGCAGCCATTGCCGGTGGTGCTATTTCATTTGGATTATCCTGTAACAGGAAGATCGAATCAGCCGGGCCTGAATTGACACAGGGCGCATTAACACAGACATCTGCAGGAGGAAAATTCATTACTGAACCTGCAAGACAGTTACCTGTCTTTGCCGAAACGGATGTACTTGTAATTGGCGGAGGACCTGCAGGTACTGCTGCTGCAATTGCTGCCAGCCGTGCCGGCGTGGAAACATGGCTTGTTGAAAGGTACAATCACCTTGGAGGCTTATGGACAGGAGGACTTGTTCTACCACTTCTCTCAACTCATGCCGCTGATAAGAATAAGCGTACCCGTCAGGTGATCTTTGGGATAGGAGGAGAAATGTCCGACAGGCTGAAAAAACTGGGCATGTCAGTTCATGAGATAAATCCTGTTATTGATCCTGAGGCAGGAAAATATGTCCTTGACCAGATGATAACTGAATCAGGAGTTAAAATGCTGTATCATACCTGGGCTTCAAATGTGCTCATGGAAGGGAACAGGATTGCCGGGGTGGTAGTTGAGAATAAATCGGGAAGAATGGCAATCATGGCAAAAGTGGTTGTTGACTGCACGGGCGATGGCGATATACTTAACCTCGCAGGTGAAGGCTCCGACATGATGAAGTATCATATCGGGCTGGTCCACAGGATAGGTAATGTTGACCGAATAAAACCCGGCTCAGATCCTTCTCTCAGGCCTCTTCTTGGTGATGAAACTCCTCTGAAAGGAGTCAACTGGGTGAATATGCACGGCGACAATGAGCAGGACGGAACAGACATAATGACCCTTTCAAACCTTCAGCTCAGGTACAGGAAGGAGATATGGGATAATGTGCAGAAAATCAGGAGCACCCCGGGCTATGAGGAGGTCTTCCTGCTCGACACAGCCTCTCAGTTAGGTGTGAGAATGTCAAGGATTCTTGATGGCAGGTATAAGCTTACACTTGAGGATACTATGACATTCAAAAGCTTTAAGGATGTCATTGGGATCAGTGGTGCCTGGACAACAATGCTCTACATGGGAAAAGCCGTGAAGCCTGAAAACAGGCCTTACTGGCAGATACCTTACAGGTCCCTGCTGCCCAAAAAGACTGATAACCTTCTTGTTGCAGGAAGATGCTTCTGCTTTGAACACGAACTTGTTGAAGATACCCGTATAATAGGAACCTGCCTTGTGACAGGTCATGGAGCAGGTGCTGCTGCAGCCCTCGCAGCAAAAAATAACGAAGCAGTTCAGGATATTGACACAGGAAAACTAAAGGATCTGCTTATCAGTCAGGGGGCATGGCTTGGATAAAACCGGGAATTAATCCCCCGAAAATAAGGGCAGCCATTTCGCTTGCCACTCTTCTCTTCGCTCTTCCGCTGGGATGGAAAGGAGTATCAGGAATATTCATCTGGCTCAGTCCATTCATAATGCTGAATTCTGTAATAATCTTAAAATCTTATGTTTTCCTTAACCTTGCAGGTGTCCTAGTTTTTCTTGCCTCCTTTTTCAGAAAGAGATTTTTCTGCAACTACCTGTGTTGCTCCGGATTATGTCTTGACAAAATATCAGAGAATAGCCGCTTCAAGGCTTCCGTCCACAGGAAACTACCCCGGACAGGAGCAGTGCTTGCTGTTATTTCAATAACAGGTGCATTTGCCGGCATTCCCCTGCTTATCCTGCTTGATCCTCAGGCTATCCTGCATGGCTTTTTCTCTGTCTTCCCGGGAAAAACAGGAGTTGCAGCCATAATAAGTCTGGCCGGCTTTCCCCTATTACTGGCCATAAACTATTTCCTGCCGCATATCTGGTGCGGAAAGATCTGCCCTCTTGGAGGATTACAGGATATTGCTGCTGAGGCAGGGTCAGCCATTTCAAAAATCAGGAAAGAAAAGGATGAGGAACGGAATGAAACGGTTTACCGGCCTGCACGGAGATATTTTATTGCTGCTGGCGCCGGGCTGGCAGGTGGGGCAATACTTTCGGGGATAAGCAAAACACATTTTAATGAAGGATGGATACGACCACCCGGCTCAATTGACCCTTCAACATTCGGAACACTATGCATCAGGTGCGGTAATTGCATAAAATCATGCCCCACAGGTATCCTGAAACATCATGAAGATTTTGCTGATATCATCTCCTGGCTGACTCCTGAGGTTGAGTACACAAACGGATATTGTATTGAAGATTGCAATTCATGCAGTAAGGTTTGCCCTACCGGCAGCATAACCCTTTTCAGTAAGGATGCCAAAAACAGGATTTTCATGGGGCTTGCAAAGGTCAGTGATGATGAATGTCTGCTTTCAAAGAACAGGGAATGTGACAGGTGCAAAGCTGCCTGTTCATACAAGGCAGTAGAAATTTCGAGAAAAGGCAGTGCAGGACAGCTATTGCCTGAAATCAGCAGAGTCAGATGCGTCGGGTGCGGAGCATGCAAGGTTATATGCCCGGCATACGCAATTAAAATACTTCCGGTACCTGCCGGATGAATTAGTATTGTCCAATTTTCTATCTTTGCACAAATTTTTCAAAAACAATGAGCAACATGCATTTAAGCGAACAGGAGCAGATAAGAAGGAACTCACTTGCAGAACTGAAGAAACTGGGAATCAATCCATACCCGGCAGCTGAATATAAGACAAATGCTTTTGCACAGATTATTCTGGATGAATACGATCCTGTTCTCAATAACTTTCAGGAAGTAAGCCTTGCCGGAAGAATAATGAGCAGGCGCATTATGGGCAATGCATCTTTTGCAGAACTCATGGACTCATCGGGAAGAATTCAGATTTATGTGCGCCGTGATGATATCTGCCCCGGAGAGGACAAGACGATGTACAATACTGTATTTAAGCATCTTCTTGATATTGGGGATATTATAGGGGTGAAAGGACATGCTTTCAGAACACAGATGGGAGAAATAACTGTTCATGTAAATGAATTCACTATTCTCAGCAAATCTATAAGGCCCCTTCCTGTTGTAAAGGAAAAGGACGGAGTGTTTTTTGACGTTGTTACTGATCCTGAAATGAAATACAGGCAGAGGTATGTAGACCTGATTGTCAACCCGGGTGTCAGGGATGTGTTCAGAAAGAGAACTCAGATAATCCAGTCGATGAGGGAACTTTTCAACTCATGCGGCTATCTTGAGGTAGAGACTCCTATACTTCAGCCAATACCGGGAGGCGCTGCCGCCAGACCATTCATAACTCACCACAATACGCTTGATATCCCTCTTTACCTGAGGATTGCGAACGAGCTCTACCTTAAAAGACTCATTGTCGGAGGTTTTGAAGGAGTATATGAATTTGCCAAGGACTTCAGGAATGAGGGCATGGACAGGACACATAATCCCGAGTTCACCGTGATGGAGATCTATATCTCATACAAGGATTACAACTGGATGATGAGCTTCACCGAAGAGATTATTAAAAAAGCAGCTCTCGATCTTCATGGTACAACAGAAATAGAATACGGTGATAAAAAGATAAGCCTTAAACCTCCGTTCAGAAGAATAAGCATGACCGATGCCATAAAGGAACATACGGGCATCGACATCACCGGCATGAATGAAGAGGAACTGAGGAAGGTATGCGATAAGCTGGAAGTTCCAAATTCACCCGAGATGGGCATAGGAAAACTAATCGACCAGCTCTTTGGAGAAAAATGTGAACACCATTATATACAGCCCACCTTCATAATTGACTACCCGGTTGAAACCTCTCCCCTTACAAAGATGCACAGGAGTAAAGCAGGTGTGACAGAGAGGTTTGAGCTGATGATTAACGGAAAGGAAATAGCAAATGCCTACTCTGAACTGAACGACCCGATTGACCAGATGGAAAGGTTCCAGGACCAGCTGAGGCTCTCCGAAAAAGGTGACGATGAAGCGATGTTCATAGATCTCGATTTTGTGAGAGCTCTGGAATACGGAATGCCTCCCACTTCAGGTATGGGTATGGGTATCGACAGGCTTGCAATGCTTTTGACAAACCAGGCATCAATTCAGGATGTGCTCTTATTCCCGCAAATGAAACCGGAGAAAAAAGTTGCCCTGGCTGACAGTGATGATAAATACACTGCAAAAGGAATTCCTTCAGAATGGATTGAACCTCTGAGAAAACTTGGCTTTACAAGTGTTGAGAAACTTAAAGAGGTTGAGAAACACACAAAGCTTCATCAGGACCTTTGTGGTTACAACAAGAAAAACAAGCTTGGGCTTCAGAATCCCTCCCAGGATGACGTAAAAACATGGATCAGCTGAAAATCAATAAATTAACACAAACATGCTTCATCTTCTCCGTCATCCGCTTCTGACACACAAGCTTGCAATTTTAAGAAGAAAGGAAACCCCGACAAAAGAATTCAGGGAAACGCTCAAGGAGATAGCTGGCCTTATGGCCTATGAGATCACGCGCGACCTTCCTGTTAAGAAAATAACAATAGAAACGCCTGTTGGGATCTGCGATACTGAAGAACTTTCATCCGAAATTATCCTCGTACCTGTACTTAGGGCCGGACTTGGAATGGTCGATGGTATCTCAGACCTTATAACAAATGCAAAGATCGGACACATAGGTATTTACCGCGACCATGAAACGCTTAAACCTATGACCTATTATGCAAAGTTCCCCGACAATCTCGAGAAATCAATTGTTATGGTTCTTGATCCAATGCTGGCAACCGGAGGCAGTTCCTCGGATGCAATCAGGGTGCTGAAGGAACATGGCGCAAAAACGATCAAGCTTGTATGCATTGTGGGAGCGCCTGAAGGTGTTGAGCGTATTTCAGGCGATCATCCTGATGTTCAGATATATATTGCAGGTCTGGATGAAAAACTCAACCAGAATGGCTACATTGTTCCCGGGCTTGGAGATGCCGGCGACCGTCTTTTCGGCACAAAGTAAAGCCGTTGCGCCCTTGTGCCGTTTTGCCCTTGCGCCCTCACTCCGACTTAAACTAACTGAATAATTCACTGTTACTGATATATGTCGTTGCACAGTGTTATAGAGGTAAAGGATGTCTGGAAATCATTCAAAACTGTCCAGGCAGTTAAAGGTATCAGCCTGAATATCCCAAAAGGGAAATTCGTTGCCCTGCTTGGTCCGAACGGAGCAGGAAAAACAACTCTTGTTGAGATGATTGAAGGCATTCAGAAACCCGATAAGGGCGAAATCACAATAATGGGTAAGAAATGGAAAGGAAATGAAGACGACCTTCACAAGATACTTGGACTGTCGCTTCAGGAGAACCATTTCATTGAAAAATTAAGGGTCACTGAAACACTTGGTCTTTTTGCAGGCTTCTTTAACCTTGGGAATGAGAAAGTTGAGGAAATAATAAAAATAGTGGGTCTGGAGGAGAAGAGGAAGTCTTATGTTGTAAATCTATCAGGAGGCCAGAAACAAAGGCTGGCAATAGGAATCGCCCTTATTAACGATCCTGCCATCCTTCTGCTAGATGAGCCTACTACCGGTCTCGACCCTAATGCCCGACGCGAGATCTGGGACATCCTGAGGACACTTAAAAGAAAATCCGGTACCTCTATGATACTCACCACTCACTATATGGAGGAAGCAGAATACCTTTGCGATTACATTATAATAATGGATCATGGAAATATCCTGAAGCAAGGAACTCTGAGCCAGCTTCTTGATGAGGAAACTGAGGAAAAAGTTGTTGAATTCACAAGCGATTCAAATGTTGATTTCAATAATTTTAAGGAAACAGAAGCAGGATTCAAAATCAGGGGAGGTGATTCTCCCGGAAAGGGTTTTGTGAACCTTACCAGTTTTGAAAAAGAATTGCCTGACTTCCTTTCATTCATGCGTTCCAGGAATATTTCAATCAGAAACATGGAGTGCAGAAGGAAAACACTTGATGATCTGTTTATTACACTGACAGGAAGAAAAATCAATGAATAAATTGATAAATATCAGGCAGTTATGGCTTCTGATCACGGCGCTGTTCCGTGAGATAATACGGGAACCGGGTGTTTTATTCTGGGGAGTGCTCTTTCCTGTTCTTATGGCTCTGGGCCTTGGTATTGCTTTTGCAAAAAAGGGTGATGTAATAAGGAAAATTGCCATAATTGATGCCATGGAAACCGATTCTCTGATACAAAGGAATCCTTCACTAACAAGCTTTTTGAACAAATCCTGCGAGATAAATCAAGACAGGGACTATTCAGAATGGAAGTGGAAATATATCATAAAGGATGAAAAACTGGGTAACTCTGTGTTTCTCTTTTATGAGATGGATCCGGAAGAAGCCATGATGCTTTTAAAAAGAGGAACCTTTAATGTACTTCTGTCATCGGAAAATGATAAAACCGGATATCACTTTGATCCGATGAATGCTGATGCTGAGCTGACATATCTGAAACTCAGCAGCATAATAGGTGAAGGCAGGATTCTTTCAGTTGAAGGCAACTCTGTTATCCGTCCGCTTACTGTGCAGGGTACAAGGTATATTGATTTTCTTGTGCCCGGCCTGATTGCCATGGGAGTAATGATGTCATCGATGTGGGGAATAAGCTATGGCATCATTGAAAAGAGATCGAAAAAGCTTTTAAGGAGGATGGTTGCCACACCTATGAAGAAATCACACTTCCTCGTAGCCCTCATATCAGTGAGGTTTGCAATGAATGCAATTGAGGCTCTTATCCTTCTTGTTTTTGCACTTGTTGCTTTTAAAATGACTATACAGGGAGACATTATGTCGCTCATAATGATCTTTATAGCAGGAAATATTGCTTTTTCAGGCCTTGCAATTCTGATGTCATCACATACTTCAAACACTGAGGTTGGCAATGGTATAATAAATTTTGTAGTGACACCCATGATGGTACTGTCCGGTATCTTTTTCAGTTATCAGAATTTTCCTGAATGGACACTTCCTGTAATAAGAAATCTGCCCCTTACAATGCTCTCTGACGGCATGAGGAGCATATTCAATGAGGGCGCTGGCTTTGCCCAGGTAATCAAGCCAGTAATTGTTCTGACGACAACAGGCATAATATTTTTTGGTGCCGGACTGAAAATTTTCAAGTGGCACTGAGTAAATAAATCCCTTCGGATGCATCATATCTGTTTTTATCCTGTCTTTAGTTCAGTATTAAAGACCAAAAAAGACAGAAATGAAAAAAATCAGATTTTTAATCGCATTCATTGCAATAGGATCGCTGATCAGTTGTGTTCATGCCCAGTTCAAAAAGACTGTGTACGGAAATGAAAAGGTTGTCAGGATGGAACGGCCTGCCGGTTCATTCGATGAGATAAGGGTAGCAACAGGCATTGATGTTATTCTCCGCCAGGGAAACAAAGAGGAAATTACAGTTGAAGCAGATGAGAATCTGCAGGAGTACATACTGACCGAAATTGAAGGGAATGTGCTGAAGGTCTATACTGAGGTAAACATCCGTGATGCTGAGGAGAAGAAAGTTTATGTAACAATGAAGGAGATAAGATCTGTTAAGGCAAGCAGTGCCGGCGACATCATTGGTGAATCAAAGATCAAATCAGATGAAATTTCAATTGATGCAAGCAGTGCCGGAGATATTAAGCTGGAGGTTTATGCAAGGGAGATATCTGCAAATGTCAGCAGTTCTGGTGATGTAACTCTCACCGGTGAAGCAGACCGTCTTGAGGCAGACCTCAGCAGTGCCGGAGATTTCAAAGCCTCGGAACTGAAGGTTAAGGATGCCGATGTTACAGTCTCAAGCGCCGGTGATGCAAGTATTTATGTAACCGAGAATCTGAAAGCCAGGGCTTCAAGTGCTGGAGACATTCATTACAGCGGCAACCCGAAATATATTGACGCTCATTCATCAAGCGCCGGAGGTGTTCATAAAAGATAAGCACAATTCAATATATATTCCACATTTATATCAGGGACCACCGGTATTGCCGGTGGTTCTCTTTTTCTGGATAGTCACAGATCGCTCCTACGGAGCTCAATTCCCCTAAACACAATTATCAGCAAGAAACATTTCATCCCTACGGGATTAAATCTGGATTTAGTCCCGGAATAGTTCCGTAAACTGCAAATCATTTTGTTATTCAATCTGATGATTGATTGTAGTGAAATTTCAGCCCCGCATATGATCTCTGCATTAAGCATGCTATAAAAATAATCCATAGACATCTAGCCTCCACGGAATTGGAGTCGAATTAATTATGGTTCAGATTCAAGTCTCGGCCCCGTAGGGCTCGTCCGAATAGAGTACACAACACAACAATCCATTGATATCTAATCTCTGCAGAATTGGAGTCGCATTTAATTGTGATTCAGACTCAAATCCCAGCCCCGTAGGGGCATCATGTGTCTGGAAAGAAAATTCAAATAGATTCTGAGCCGCGTAGCGGCGACCTGTTTCATCAAAAAATTTCTACGTAATTAATTGTTATTTATTAACTTGGTAATAACAAAGAAATGGATATCCCATTTATCTCGCTGTATTAACAATTTAATATTTAACTGAAATGGCAAATTCCTATACCCAGATTTATCTGCAACTGGTATTTTCACCATACCGACGTGAAAATGTAATTCCTGTGAAACATAAAGAAGAACTAAACAAATACACAACAGGAATTATCCAGGCCCACAAACACAAACTACTTGCAATAAACTTCATGAGAGACCATGTTCATATTTTTATTGTCTACAAGCCCTCTCAATCATTACCAGATTTACTAAGAGACATAAAGGCCAATACATCTAAATTCATAAATGAAAAAAAATGGATTAACGGCAGGTTTCAGTGGCAAGAAGGTTATGGTGCCTTTTCATACAGTCAGTCTCATATCGGTAATGTTATCAATTACATAAATAATCAGGAAGAACATCACAAATCAAAAACTTTCAGACAGGAATATCTTAATTTTCTGGAAACATATCAGGTTGATTTCAGTGACCAGTATTTATTTGAATGGTACGAGTAAAAAGGTAAGGGTATTTATTACAGGCCTGACCAACCAAGTACACTGGTGATCTGTTTTTTATTATTTTTGTCTTGCGGTGCCTGTTTATTGCATCGTAAATACAAATAAAATCAATACGATATGAAAGAGAAACTGAGTGTTAATCTGAAGAATACAGCAGCATTTGTATCTTATGAAGAGGTACTGGCTCTGGCCAAACAATCTGTCAGGCATCTTGATGCCCTGAACAACGGATCAGGCGCAGGAAACGATTTCCTGGGCTGGCTTACACTTCCAGATGATATTAAGGGTCAGCTCGATCGTATTGAAAAGGCAGCCGGACACCTCAGGTCTGTTTCTGATACAACTGTTGTTATTGGTATCGGCGGATCATATCTGGGAGCCAGAGCTGTTATTGAAGCATTATCCCATTCCTTTTCGCCATATCTGAAAAAGAAAAAGCATGAAGTCATTTTTGCAGGACAGAACATCTGCGAGGATTATCTTTCAGAACTTATAGAACTTCTTGATGAAAGGAATTATTCCATAGTTGTAATCTCCAAATCAGGGACTACAACAGAGCCTGCTATTGCATTCAGAGTATTGAAGAAGCACCTCGAGAGCAAGATTGGCAAACAAAAGGCAGCAGAAAGAATTATTGCAATAACTGATGAAAAACGGGGAGCCCTGCGCTCACTTGCCAATTCAAACGGATATGAAACTTTTATTATTCCTGACAATGTAGGAGGCAGATACTCTGTGCTGACACCTGTGGGACTTCTTCCCATTGCCCTTTGTGGGATTGATATCAGAAGCATGGTATCAGGAGCCAGGGAAATGGAACTTGCAACAAAAAATAACCATGATGTCACAACAAACCCGGTTCTTCTCTATGCTGCAGCCAGGAATCTCCTGCTCCAGGGAGGCAAAGCAATAGAAATTATGGTAGGCTTTACCCCGAAACTTCATTTCATGTCGGAATGGTGGAAACAGCTTTATGGAGAAAGCGAAGGGAAAGACGGGAAGGGAATATATCCTGCCTCTGTTGACATGACAACCGACCTGCACTCTCTTGGACAATATATTCAGGATGGCCAGAGGATACTCTTTGAAACGATCATATCGGTGAAATCTCCCTCAAGGAATCTTACAATTCCCATGGAGAAGGATGATTCGGACCAGCTTAATTATATTGCCGGGAAAAGATTATCGGAAGTAAATAAAAATGCCGAGAACGGTACAATTCTGGCACATAACGACGGAAATGTTCCGGTCATAAAGATAGAAGTGCCTGTAATTGACGCTTATTATATCGGTCAGATGATATACTTCTTCGAACTTGCCTGTGGCGTAAGCGGATATATACTTGATGTCAATCCCTTCGACCAGCCGGGCGTTGAAGCCTATAAGAAGAACATGTTTGCACTTCTCAATAAACCGGGTTTCGAG
>CAZEYY010000074.1:8307-17844 GCA_964516485.1 uncultured Rikenellaceae bacterium | reverse complement strand
GCATGTTGCCCTGGGCGCTAAAGGACTAAAGATACTTAAAGAGCTCGGACTGAATTATCGCGACAGTGAAGGAAAGCTCATAAACAGCAATGATGAACGTCTTGCCCCTATATGGGAAGAGGCAGGCAGGCTGAAGATTCCGGTGCTGATACACCAGGCTGATCCTTCAGGTTTTTTTGAGCCTGTAACTCCTGATAATGAGCATTATGAGTCGCTGATTAAATATCCTTCATGGAGCTTTGCTGATCCGAAATTTCCAAAGAAAACAGAACTTCTGAAAAGGAGGGATGAGCTTGTAAGAAACCATCCTTCAACAAATTTTATTCTTCCTCATTTCGGTAATTATGCCGAAAACATTCAGTACATATCCGAGCTGCTCGATGAATGTCCTAATGCCTTCATCGATTTCTCAGCGAGGCTTGATGAACTGGGAAGGCAGCCGTATTCAACACGGGAATTCTTCATAAAACATCAGGACAGGATAGTTTTTGGTTCTGACATGCCGGCAAACATCGAAAGTTCGGCTGAAATGTACCGGACATATTTCCGTTTCCTTGAAACTTATGATGAATCTTTTTATGCGCCTGATTATGATGGCACTTTTGATAGGGCAAGGTGGCCTATATGTGGAATCGGTCTGCCTCATGAGGTGCTCAGAAAGGTCTATCATGAAAATATTCTGAAGCTGATACCTTCACTTGGGACTGTTAATAATTTAACAATAAAATAAAAAACTATGATCAAAACAAAAGTCGGTTTTATAGTATTTGGTGTTCACAAGGATGGTTTGAAAGATCCCATGGGCACTCCGTTTATTGACGCTAAAATAATATCAGAGGCAAAGAAAGCGCTTAAGAGTCAGGATCTTGAACTGGTTGAACATGAGCTTATAATCGCTTCAAAGAAAGAAGCAAGGCTTTGCTTCGACAAGTTCAAGAAGATGAATGATATAGATGCAGTGATACTGTTCTCAGGTACCTGGGTGTGGGCAGCTCACCTTATTGCAGCTGTGCGCGATTTTGCAGCAACAGGCAAGGGAATCGTGCTCTGGACAAATCCGGGCAGCCAGGGCTGGAGACCTGTAGGCGGACTTGTTATGCAGGGCGCTTTTAAGGAAATAGGCCTTAAGCACAGGTACGTTTATGGTAGTTACAAAGATCCTTCAGAGGTAGAAAGAGTAGTTTCATACTGCCGTGCAAGCGCCATGAAGAACAGGCTCAATATGAGCACAATAGGAACCTTTGGCGGACGAGGCATGGGACAGACCTGCGGTGCTGCCGATCCTTCACAGTGGATGAAGATGTTTGGTATCGACATTGACTCAAGAGATACCTCTGAACTGCTTGAAACAGCAAAAAAATTTACAAAAGCAGAAATTGCTGAAGCCAGGAAAAAGATACAGAAGCTTTTTGCAAAACCAATACCTGGAAATGAGCAGGCAGAAAAATCAATACGACTGTATCTTGCAATTAAAAAGCTTGTAAAAAAGAACGACTGGGATTTTTATACTATCCAGTCATTCCCGGGTCTGGGTGATGAGTACAGCGCTACCTGTTTTGCCCAGAGCATGATCCTCGAGGATGGCATGGGCACTTCCACATTAGGTGATTTCAATACGGCTCTTACTGTTAAATGCCTTACAGATATGAGTGAAGAACCTGTATATTATGGTGATCTTCAGCATATTGACAAAACAAATAATGAAATAAAGATAATTGGCGACGGAGCCTGCCCGCCTTCACTTGCCGGCAAACTTGGTCCTGCCGGTTTTGCAGAGCATGGAATACCTACTGAGGGTGAGGCTGGAGGCATTTCAGTTGACCTTATCTGCAAAGTGGGAGAAGGTGTTCTTGCACGACTGGGAAGAAATAACGGTGAGTTTGAGATGGTCATAACACGGTGCACAATCTTTGAACCTCCGAAAAGCCAGATCGAAAAGAGAAGGCTCGAATGCGGTATTCCGTTCTGGCCTCATGGCTTTGTAAAGGCTGAGTGCAACATTGACGACCTGCTTCAGGCCTGGAATAACGAGTACGCCTGTCTGGGTTACGGCAAACATCTTTATGAGGAACTGAAGGCTTTCTGCGAACTTACAGGAATTAAAGCGATAGCACTATAACCGGTTACCGGTTACCGGCTACCGGCAACCGGTATTTAACAAGCAACAAGCAACAAGCAACAAGCAACAAGCAACAAGCAACAAGCAACAAGACAATGCCACTAATCCTTAAACGACAACAGGTTCTCGACATATATGCTGAAGCAGCACTGCGGAAATGGGTGATTCCAACTTTCAACACTGAGAATCTCACAACAACAGAGGCTATCCTTTCCGCAACACTCGATTACAGCAGGAAGACGGGGAAACCTGATCTGCCTGTAACTATCGGTATAACAAATCAGTACAGTCATAGGAGCCAATCGGTATATTATACACATACCAGGCAGTGGGATATTGGACTGAAGCTTTTTCTGGCTGATATCAGTGTTCTTACATCAAAGGGATCACCTTTTGAAAAGCTGAACGTGATGATACATCTCGATCATACCCAGTGGGACGCCGACAAACCTCTTCTCGAATGGGATATGAATATGTTCTCAATGATAATGTACGATGCTTCAGCCTTGCCCTTTGATGAGAACATCAAATATACTGCAAGCTTTGTCGAATCGAGGGGAAAAGACATTGTTATCGAAGGGGCCTGCGATGAAATAGTTGATGCAACAGGTGATGAAAGAAGTGATCTGACATCTCCGGAACAGGCAATTAAGTACCTTACGATGACAGGAGCAGATTTTATCGTAGCTAACCTTGGAACAGAACACCGGGCCAGCGCTGCTGACCTTAAATATCATGGCAATCTCGCAAGGGAAATCAGCAGGCTCACAGGTCCAAAGCTCGTTCTTCATGGTACTTCATCGGTTGGTAATGAACAGATTAAGAACCTGTTTTCTGATGGCATAGCCAAGGTTAATATCTGGACTATTCTTGAAAGAAACACTGCACCGGTTCTTTTCGAAGATATGGTGCAAAATGCTTCAAAGGTAACAGGAAAGGAGAAGGCAGAAAAATTGTATGCTGATGGTCTCCTCGGCCCGGCATCTGAGAGAAATTCAAAGTCCTCGCTTTCACATTACACTACAGTTTACAGGCAGGATATAATTTTTTCCGGGATGAAAAAAATTGTAACCGCTTATCTTGAAATGTGGTATATATGAATCACTTCCTGGGCATAGATATCGGTACGGGAGGCTGCAAGGCCGTTGTGTTTGACGACAAGGGAATGCAGGTCTCTTCTTCATACAGGGAATACAGCATTATCTCACCTCAATCGGGATGGGCAGAACTCGATACTGACGAAGTCATCTCAAAATGCTTCGATGTTATAAGGGAGGCAGCAATCCTTGCCGGAAAAGGATCTGTCAGGGGAATAGGAATATCAAGTCAGGGTGAAGCTTTTACTTTTATTGACAGGCAGGGAAGAGCCATGTGCAATGCGCTTGTTTCATCGGATGTGAGAGCAGTGGATTTAATAAGACCATGGGTTGACAGCTTCAGCGAGGAGAAACTGTACAATATAACAGGACATACACCACATCCAATGTTTTCGCTTTTTAAGCTGCTGTGGATGAAAGAAAATGAGCCTGCAATGTTCTCCGGAGCAGAAAAAATACTCTGTTTTGAGGATCTGCTGCAATACAGGCTTGGAATTGCTTTTCCCTCAATGGGCTGGCCTCTTGCAGGAAGAACTATGCTCTTCGATGTCGTCACTCACAAGTGGGATACCACTATTGCTGAGAAGGCCGGAATCGACACTCAAAAACTATCCCGGCCAATGAGATCAGGATCACTTGCCGGATTTGTGAAAAAAGATATCGCGGGATCTCTTGGACTTTCTGAAGAAACTTTTATTGTAACAGGAGGACATGATCAGCCATGTTCGGGACTTGGTGCAGGAGCTGTTGATCCTGGTGTTGCAGTATGGTCTTCAGGCTCTGTGGAGTGCATAACTCCCGCTTTTGACAGACCTGTATTTACCGGGGAGCTTCACAGTAACAATCTCTGCACTTATGATCACACTGCCCCCGGCATGTATGCAACAGTAGCATTCAGCCTGACTGGAGGCAACCTCTTCAGGTGGTTCAGAGATCAGCTCGGGGGAGAAGAAACCTTAAGAGCCAGGGATGAAAAAAAGGATGCTTATGATTTACTTCTGGACATGCTGCCTGATCAGCCGTCAAGGGTGACTGTGCTTCCGTACTTCACACCTTCAGGTACACCGTATTTTGATGTTGATGTAAAGGGAACAATACTCGGACTCGACCTTTCTGTTACAAAAGCCGAGCTGCTGAAAGGGTTGCTTGAAGGGATTGCAATGGAGGTAAGGCTCAATTTAGAAATACTCAGGCAGTCTGGCTATCAGGTAAATGAGCTGAGGATAATAGGCGGCGGTTCAAAGTCGGAGAAACATGTTCAGCTTAAAGCCGATGCTACTGGAATGCCTGTGACAATACTTGATGTGACTGAGGCAGGCTGCATGGGTGTTGCAATGCTTGCAAAGGCCTGCAATGACAAGGCTGATGTGAAAGATATTGCAAGGGAATGGGTACGACCAGTGAAAAGAATTATTCCATCCAGACAGGATTATTATAAAGATAAATTCAATCGTTATAAAAACTTATATCCTGCTTTGAAAACTGTTTATAAAAACATTTAACTATATGAAAATCAGGTATATTTTACTTTTTTGTATTGTCCTGGGCACGGCTTGTGGTACAAAAAACAATAATCAGGTTAGTCAGTCATCAGCATTTCCTTCAGCGATGTTCCAGTATTCTGATTTCATGGAACCCCGGTGGGTGAGCTTTGAAAACATTTCCGGAGAAAAGGGTATGGGAGGGAAGGAAAACAATGGTGCCAAGGGGCATCCCTGCGACAGCCTGGCTGCAGGAGCAACAAAAGTGTTGCTTGATATTAAGGGACCTGGTATAATAAACAGGATGTGGATCACTATAAGCGACAGGTCGCCTGAGATGCTCAGAAGCCTTGTTCTGAAAATGTACTGGGATGGGGAGAGCAAGCCTGCCGTCAATGTTCCTTTTGGAGATTTCTTCGGTGTCGGTCTTGGTAGAACAGCTGCCTTTGAAAATGCACTTTTTGCAAATCCTGAAGGCCGTTCATTCAACAGCTTCATTCAGATGCCATTCCGTAAATCAGCTAGGATAGAGCTTGTGAATGAATCAGCGAAAGACCTGCTGATGTTGTTTTATGATGTTGACCTGCAGCTGATAAAAAACTGGGATGATAGTTTTCTTTATTTCCACAGTTTCTGGCATCGTGATACTGCAACAATTCTTACAGAAGATTTTGAAATAATGCCGGAGGTTGAGGGAAAGGGCAGGTTTCTGGGAACAAATATCTCGGTGAATGCAAATCCTGATTATATGGATTGCTGGTGGGGTGAGGGAGAGGTTAAAATGTACCTTGACGGAGATAAAGAATGGCCGACACTTGCAGGCACAGGAACAGAAGATTACATCGGAACAGCCTGGGGACAGGGTGTTTTTTTCAATAAATATTCCGGCTGTCCTGTTGCCGACAGCAAAAACCTTCAATGGGCCTTTTACAGGTATCATATTGTTGATCCTGTGTATTTTAAATCAAGCTGCAAAGTGACAATTCAACAGATCGGAGGTAATAATAAAAGTGTAGTAATTGGCATGCAGAAGAAAAATGTTGACCTTATTCCCATAACGGTGCATCAGGCCCCTCTGTTTATTCACATTTATAAAAAGGACAGTGTTGTTGACCTGAATGATCCTAAGCTGCCTGAGGCATGGACGAACTTCTACAGGTCGGATGACTTTGCTGCTGCCTCTTATTTCTACCTTGACAAACCTGTAAGTCAGCTGCCTGAATTACAGGCTGTGGCGATCAGAACTTATAAGCTTAAACAGTAAAATATACTTATCAGAGATTTGCTGCACAACGGAATCCAACTGTTGAACACCTGTCCAGTCCGGGATAAGTAAGCAGCATTTTTGCAAGGAAACCGTTTTCACGTGGACCGCCATCCATGTACCATAGTGAACCTTCAGCCTGGTAGCATGAACCTCCCTTGAGCATAATGAACCTGGTATGACCGTCACTGTATTCATTTGCAGTGAGTTCCCAGGTATTACCGCACATATCGAGACAGCCAAAGGGAGAAGCTCCTGATTTAAAAGCATTTACCGGAGTTGTCTTTCCATTTGTATTGGGATTGCACCTGTTTTCAAGCATTGTATTTCCCCACGGGTACTTAAGTCCTTCAGTCCCCTCTGCAGCAAACTGCCATTCCTCCTCTGTTGGCAGTCTCTTGCCAGCCCATCCTGCATAAGCTCTGGCATCATCAGCACTGACATAAACAACAGGATGATCTTCATATCCTTCAGGTATATGACCATTGATCCAGTGTTTGAGGAAGTTATCAGGAATTGCCGGCCGGTAGCCTGTTTTTTCTAGAAAAATGCGGAACATAGAATTTGTGACAGGAGTAATATCAATTGCAAACCTTTCTAGTTCAGCATCTCTGGTAAAACTGTATAGAGAATGCAGCTTGTTTCTATAAGACTGTATTATATGTTCCTGAGTATTTATATATCCTCCGCACTCACGGAAATTGTATGTCATGTTGAAACTTCTGACAGTTGCAGGTATTTCAGCCATGCCCTGTGGAACTAAGGGAAGCTTTATTTCTGTTGCTTTATAAATCAGCGTGTTAGCAACAACAGGAGCGGAAGAATCGGACCTGAAGGATTTTAAGCTTTCTCTCTGGATTGAAAGAAGTTCCCTGAATGACTCATCAATCATGTCACTCCTGATGGCAACGTAACAGCCTGTTCCTCTGCCTTTCAGGGAACCTGTAATTATAGTTTCACCTTTGCGGCTGATGTTCCTGATTTCATCTCCCTCCGTGAGATTGAATAGTTTATAACCGGGCAGTAGCTGTGTTCTGAACAGAATACCCTCTGAATCAGTTTCATTTCTGTTTATAAGGGCCCAGAGTATAATCCCGTCTTTTTCCCATCGGCTGATAAAGACACCACTGGAAGGAGAAACAACGGCCAGCGGAGTCCAGTTTTCACCTGAAAAGAGATCCGCAAAATACTTCTGGATTTTTTTTGTAGACCGGTAAATGCTTTTATCCCTTTCACTCCACCCGAGCCATTGGCCAAAGATATTCTCCCAGACAAGAATACCGCTTCCGTTCATCCATGCCGTCTGTATCTGCGGTGATCTGTCAGCATCCCAGCGTGCTATTGCATGCTGAATATGGCTTCTTTCAAACCATTTGTTGCGGTACACACCCGGTGCATAACTGTCTTTAAACCATTGGGCCCACGACATGTGGTGAGTCTGGACATCTTCGAGGGGAAGAGCAATTTCCCCCTCAAGAACTATACCTTCACGAACGGAATCCAGTTTCTGGCGAAATCCGGGTGCATTTCTCATTGTATCAAGGAAGATCCCGTCGGAATTAATTGATTTTATAATTTCAATAAGCAGATCCAGGTCAGAGATATTTTCTCTTCTGGTACCGGTGTCCCAGGGATTGTAGTCAATAAAAACCCTGATGTTCTCCTTATGAAACAGATTGACAACTTCGCTTAATCCAACAAGTCCTCCCGGCATCTCCCGGTAGAAATCAAACTGATTTCTTTCATCAAGGCCAATCCTGGGATAGGCGTGCCACAAAACCACACTGTCATAACCGCCAAAATCCTTTCTGCCTCTCTCAATATATTCTGAAACTTTATATTTATTGGTATTATGGTCGTAAAATTCAGAATCACACATCATTACAAAGCCACAGCAAAAATTTTCGTTTACCCAGCGGAATGCTTTGCCCTTATAGGAAGCGCCATCGTAATTCAACTCTCTTCGTCTGGCAGCTCTCCAGCTTTCAAGTGAATTTCGCCATTCTTCCCATAATTCAGGATTATCAGGTGCAGGTATAAGATCATTATTATTGAAAAGGTCATGGGAAAATATTTCCTGTATTTTGTACCCGGTTCCAGCTTCAGACAATTTTAACGGCAGAAGAAATCCCGAACCAAGGAGTAATGAATTATTGATAAAGTCTCTCCTTTTCATAAGCCAGCTGAGTAAGTATGTTACTTTGTAAGCTCTCTTTCAATTTCTTCAAGTGATTTTCCTTTTGTTTCCGGCAGTTTTTTGAGAATATAAAAAAAGCCTGCTACACAAATAGTTGCATACACAACAAAAGTGCCTGAGGTTCCAAGACCCTTGTTGAGGAAGGGAAATGTCAGTGTCAGTACTGCACAGGAAAACCATAAAGCAAAAGTGGCAACTGACATTGCATGACCCCTGATCTTATTTGGGAAAATCTCAGACAGAAGCACCCATGTAATAGGTGCCAGTGTTAATCCGTAAATGCTGATTGCCGTAACCACCCAGAACACCATAAAAAAGCCTTTTATCTCAAGGAAGTATCCGGCAGCTATAATGGTATACACTATTGCCAGTCCTCCTGCTCCTGTCAGCATAAGAGGTTTTCTTCCTTTATTGTCTACTATGAGCATGGCTATTATGGTGAATATAAGGCTTGTAACACCTGTAAGGACAATATTGAAGAGAGTCCCTGAAATACCATAACCTGCAGCAGAAAATATCTCTTCAGCATAATTGAAGATCACATTTATACCACACCATTGCTGGAAAACGGCAAGAATGATACCTAGTATAATTATCGGAGCAAGATCCTTACTGAAAAGGTTTGAGAATTTCTCTTTGGTACCATGGTATTCTGCCTCCTTCAGAGTCAGAATAATCTCATCCGTTTCTTTTACAGCATAATCAGTCCCCCCGATTCTCTCAAAAACCTTCATAGCCTTGTCTCTGAAACCTGCTTTTGTGAGCCATCTTGGACTTTCAGGAACTAGCCACATGAGAATGAAAAACAAAGTAGCAGGCACTGCACAAGCCCAGAACATCACCCTCCAGCCAGTTTGTCCGTTCCACGATTCCCGTATTACTGCATCGGTGGCATCAATTGCTACCGGTTCAGCAATCAGCATATTGGCAAGCTGGGCAGCCAGAACTCCGAAGGCTATTGTGAACTGGTTGATAGCAACGAGTTTCCCACGCATGTGTGCTGGAGAGATCTCTGCAATATACACAGGTGAGACATTTGAAGCTATTCCTATGCCAATACCTCCAAAAATCCTGAAGATCATAAAAGAGGTGAATGAATTGAAAGCACCTGTTCCCAGTGAAGTAACAATGAAAAGGAATGCTGAGAAAATCAGCGGTTTTTTTCGCCCGAATCTGTCAGTTATATTCCCGGAGATTGCCGACCCGATAAGGCAACCAAATAGTGCGCTGCTCATTGCAAATCCCTGCAGGGTGGGAGAGGATGTGATGTCAAAGTACCTCTCATAGAATGGTTTGGCTCCTCCTATCACAACCCAGTCGTAACCAAATAACAAGCCCCCCATTGCCGAAACAACCGACAGGAAGAGAACATATTTTGT
>CAZEYY010000074.1:0-8207 GCA_964516485.1 uncultured Rikenellaceae bacterium | reverse complement strand
CAAATAACAAGCCCCCCATTGCCGAAACAACCGACAGGAAGAGAACATATTTTGTGTTGATTTTCATTTAAGCTGTACCTGTGCTTCATTAATAAAGGTAAGCATATTTTCGAGCGAAGTATCGCCTTCAACGGCATGGGATGGTGAAAAAATATAAGATCCTTCAAGGCCTGCTTTTAAAAGTCTTTGCGATTCCTCAATCACTTCCTGTTTCGTTCCGTATGGTAAGGTTTTCTGGATCGACAGACCACCGTGAAATGTAAGTCTTCCCCTGTACTTTCTCATCAGGCTGTGTACATCCATAACCTCGGGCTGGAAGGGATTGAAGCAGTTTAGTCCAATATCTGTCAAATCATCAAACAATTCGTCAACATCCCCGCATGAGTGAATGAAGACATATTTACCTTCATCATGTACTGCCCTGTACATTCTTTTAAGCTGAGGCCAGATGAATTCCATCCAGGTATCATAGCCCATTATTAGTCCGCTCTGCTGACCCCAGTCATCACCGAAACAGATTCCGTCTATATCATATCTGCAGGCCTCCTTAAGCTGGGCAATATTATAATCTGCAATGGCTTCCATCAGTTCATGCACAAATACCGGGTTCAACATGAAATCCATAAGAAGGTTTTCCATTCCGCGGAGTGTCCACGCGCGCTCATAAAGGGAAAATCCGATCTCGAAGAGCCTGAACATGTCAGGACTGGCTGCAGTACGCTGTTTTATATCGGCAAAGTACCTTTTATCCCTTGGATCGGGGAAAGTGTAATCTTTTAAACTTGGCCCTGGAAGAACGGTTCCCTTTATATTCCCAATGTCTTTGTCAATGCTTCTGTCCCAAACAGCTCCAAAAACATCCTGATAAAGGTTTTCTCCGATAACATTAAAGAAACCTATATCAGCACCAAGTGTAAGTATGTGATTATGAATGGTTTTGTCGAGATTGTCGGTTCCGTAGTGTTTTACAAGGAGCTCCCTGGCTTCAACAGTGAATTTGAATGACCAAGGAGTATATGGAGGTTTTTTCCCATCCAGAACAGCCCTGACAACTTCCCTTCTGGTCATTTTTTTATTTTATGCTTGCAGGGTATTCTTATGTCCGTCCTTTATTCCCAGAAGGTAAGTCCCCATGCCTGTGATCCAGAAAACAACAGGATAAAAAAGCCACCGTTCAGCTCCACCCACACCCAGAGTTGGTATGAAATATTTCTGGAAGGAAAGCAGTACAAGGGAAATTATTCCGAAAGCTGCAAAAATGTATTTTAAAGGTGCATTGACAATTTTGTATGAAACAATGGCAGAAATGCCTCCTGAGATGAATACTAAAAGCGAAAAAATTCCGTGATATGGTTCAAGATGTCCGGGAAACAAGCCCACTCCTATAATACCAACTCCAAGGAAAGCCATTGGAATTGTAATAAGGTATTTCTTGAATATTTTATGTACATACCATGTGGCTGTTAATACCATCAGCCCTGCAAGAGCCATTGAATAATCAAATATTGCTGCTGATATTTTCTGTACAGTGGCATCAGGATGAATTCTTGCTGCAAGTTCACTTATGTAATTATCTCTTGCATTGAATTCTGCAGTATAAAAGATTTCGCCGGTAATTATCCCCATAAAGATAAAGAAGCCTGCAAGGAAAAGAAGCAATCCGGATCGTGTGAGCGATGATCTGATATCCGATTTAATGATTTCATTTATATCCATGTGATTCCTTTAATTAGTAATTACCCTTATTGGAATTTTGATCTTCAAATATAGGCAGATTTATTGAAGAAGACATTTTATCGCCATAATAAACACTCTGAGCAGCAGTTACCGGTTCATATCCTGTTGCAAGAGGCTGGCAGTTGTTCAGGTTCCTGTTATACCTGGGGTGCCATGATGATGCAATAAATACTCTGAGCCTGTGGCCTGGATTTAGCTGATAACCTGTCGACCATACTGAAATTTCGGTTTTCCGGGGTACGCCTTTTTCTGAAGATTTAAGCCTTACGCCTCCTTCCTGGATATTAATGATCTTTCCATCGGGAAATACATCCTGGATGCCTGTTATAATATCTGTGCAGGCAGCATCGCTTGAAAACCAGATAGTTGCAGATATTGGACCCAGAAGTGTCAGTGGCTTGTCATTAATTTTCATTTCAAATACAAGCTGATCTGTTCTTTTCACATTACTGTTCTGCCTCGCTGGTCCCACACCATCACCCAGAATTGTGCCTCCCAGACTCGGGTATGGATCAGCAGGATCATATCTGTATTTAAGTGATCCTGAAGAATTAAATGGTGATTTGCTGAGATATCCT
Organism: uncultured Rikenellaceae bacterium; assembly: GCA_964516485.1. Taxonomy (GTDB): domain Bacteria; phylum Bacteroidota; class Bacteroidia; order Bacteroidales; family VadinHA17; genus LD21. Next base: position 5,892 of record CAZEYY010000074.1, on the reverse strand, counting down.
TCAGGTCCGATATAGTATGGTGTAATCTTCGTTCCCGACGGAGGCCAGATATCTGATCCTACATACTCATTCCTCTCCATCACGAACAGATTGTATTTTGCATCCCTGAGGGGCTTTGGCAGCTGTGCCTTTTTCCCTTTAAGTAAGTTTTTGGCATACAGGAACAATTTCGCAGGATTACCTGTTTTTTTTGTTCCTCCATAATCATTTACTTCACCCTGGCTTCCATGACACCAGGGGCCTATTATTATCTTATTGCTGTTGCCGCTGTCTCTTTTTTCTGCTGCTGTAAAATCATCAAGCTGGGCTTTCAGGAATATATCATACCATCCGGCAATGGAAACCATCTGCGCCCTGCCCAGGTTCCTGAAATTCAATGCCTGCCAGTATTCATCAGCTTTCTCATGGCTTATCCAGTCATCAAGAAATCTGACATCCTTTATAGCTGAGTCATCGGCAGCCGACAGCGGGAGTACTGACATCATTGATAAAAGCTTGTCCTTCGGAATTTTATTCTCAGAATTTGAGGCATTTATGACTCCCCATGAGAGTGCTGAATGCAATGAAAACAAAGAGTCAGGATAGACAAAATCATAAAGATTTCCACCTGTAAGGAGCGGGAACATTAAGTTGAGAGAATCGGCTACAGCCCATTGTGTGACTCCAACATAACTTCCTCCCCAGCCGCATACAGTCCCGTCTGACCAGGGCTGTTTCCTGATCCATCTGAGCGTCTCCAGACCATCGGATCTTTCGTTTGCAAATGGATAAAATTCTCCTCCTGAACCATTTTTGCCCCTGACATCCTGCACAACAACTGCAATATTGAACAGACGAAAGCCTTTTGCTGTCGCAGCTTCTGCCTGCTTGTTATATGGCGTTCTGATTAATATTGTCGGATATTTACATTTTCCTTTTGGAATGTACAGGTCAGTTGCAAGTTCCACACCATCAGTCATTTTTATCCTGACTTCAGGCACTTTGCTTTTTTCATTTTTCTTTGAGGAGCATGAAAGAAGAACTAGTATTATAAGTACAGGTATGATAGTCCGGAACATGCTGGGGCAGGATTTCATATTTCTTTTAAGCAGAAAGTGATCTCACTTATTATTTTTGACTCTCTTACAGGATCAAAATTCAACAGACTTGTGAAGGTCGAATTAAGGTCCTTTTCTGCAGTCTCATGGAATTTAATGTCGTCCTGAAACATTAATCCCCTCTCATCTTCTGCCTTAAACCTGAATCCATAGGCTGTAGCCTTAACAATGAGGTTATATGGCATTCCATACTCCACAGCCAGGCTGATTGCTCCCATGAAGCGGTCATCTATACCAAGTTTTCGGATAAGGTCGCTTCCCACCCTGTAAACAGTATCCTGAAGAGCCTTGTTCCTGAATCTTCTGATAAGATCATCGACATGTTCTTCCAGGTCTGACAATGGCAGATCAGCAGGGTATGCTTTCGCCAGTATGGCAGCTGACTGCAGCATAACTTTCCTTGTAAAGTCTGATACCCTTTCATCATCAAGTATCTCATACATGTAAATCATTTCCGGATGCAGGTAATAACCGTAATATGCAGCCGTCGCATGTCCAAGGTTATGAATGAATGCTTTCCTGTCAACCCAGGACTTTATATTTTCCTTGGGAGCCAGCCCTTTAACAACAGGTATAGAATTCCTGAAACCTTTTGCGTCCAGGATCAGGGTGTTGTAAGGCTCTGCAAAAACAACTAGTGGATCCTTTTTTATTTCCGCAGCAGGTATTATGGGAACCATCTTGCCTATGCTCGTTTCAAGCAGTCCGACATAACTCTCAAGAGGAAAATCAGCAGGGAGATTTACTGCAAGCTCCGATTTAGTGAATTCTGCTGCAGAACGGTGATTCTCAGCAAGTATGATATCGAGCGGAGTGAAAGGATTATGGAATAATCTTTTCTCAAGACCTGCTGCAATTACAGGAATTACTTTACCAAGTGCAAATTTGCCAACAGACACGGCTGCAATTCCTGCCGAGCATACTGCGTCTGTAACATTTTCTGTGTCAGACGAATGAAGTGCACTTATGTTTGATATGCAAAGAATTTGTTCTGTATCTCCTTTTATTACAACCCTGTATGAAGCTCTTTCATTAAGCAGCCTGACAATCTCTTGATCCACATCAATAAATACTATTTTGTAGCCTGCTGAACCGAATAATTGTCCGATAAATGATCTGCCTATTCTTCCGGCTCCAAAGATCACTATCTTTTTAGGATCAGCCTTTAATCTGCTCTCTGAAAGCTGCATAATAAGGTTCAATTTTTTTCTGTTTTTCCCCTGGTACTTCTTCAAAATATGTACCTCCAAGATAAAAGCAGGTATATCCGCCGGAAACGATGCCTCTCATGCATGCTTCCCTGAGTTCAGGCATCCTGTTTCCTGCGTTGATCTGGTTTATGAGGGAGGCCATCACACCACCTGCAAAGTTATCCCCGCATCCTGTAGTGTCTCCCTCCCTGTTATATTTAAGCTCCTCCGTTATTTTTTCTGAAACAGGCAATCTGTACAATCCTTTTTCAGCAAAAAAACTGCCATCAGACCAGGCTGTTATTTCATTTGAACCATCAGTAATTATAACTGAAGCTGTCTTTTTTCCAATGAAGAACTTAAGTGCTGAGTCAATTGATTCCGTACCGCTCAGCCTTAAAGCTTCCTCCCTGTCGGCAATCAGAAGATCGGTCAGAGCATAGCTCTCATCACTTTCACCAAGTGGCCATCTTTGACCAGGATTACACTTCTCATTCCTGAAATCGAAAACTGTATTTACTATTGTCTTGCATCCTTTCTTCTTTGCTTTTCTGAGAAGTGATGTCATATTATCATGAATTCCGGGGACAAGACCTGTTCCTCCGAAAACTGTAAGGTCAGCTTCAAAGAAATCATTTGGAAGATCTTCAGGTCCATATTCCCAGGCAGCTGCTATTGAGTTGATGAACATCCTTTCACCATGACCGTTCTCATATCCCGGATCGGAGAGAACTACTGTTGAAGGTGTAACCTTGTCTATAAGCCTGAAATCACTCAGACGCACTTTCGTTTTCCGCAGCGATTCAATAAGAAACCTGCCTGGTTCATCATTGCCTCCACGACCATAGAATCTTACCTCGCATTGATTTATATCAGTCATCTGAGTGATATTGATCAATGAGACAATAGAAGGACCTCCAATGTTAATTTTGTTTGGTTTGCGGCCATTGGTTATTTCATTAAGAGCCGTGTCGAAAGTTTGTTTGCAGAATTCCTCGAATTCCTCCCTGAATACCAGGTGGCCGGGGGATAATCCACCGTCACCTCTTCTTATGCTCATGTATTTTCTGAGCTTGTCTTCACGGAAGTTGATATCATTATATAGAATGTCAACGAGGCAGCATCCTGTACCTGAAACTTTTATTTCACTCATAATATAAAAAGCTCTTTTACAGGTACATGGAATAATCATTTACCAGCAGATGCAATGGCCTGACATCTTCGTTTATTTCAGGGAATCTGCCCACTTTTTCAAAAAACCGGTTGTCATTGGCATCATCATTTACCATGCTTACCTCTCCGATAAGTATCCTGCCGTGACCTTTTTGTCCGTAGAACCGGTGATAGATACGCGGTTTGAGACAGATGCTTTGTCCGGGTCTCAGTATTAATTGTTCGCCGGCTTTGACACAACTCAGGATGCCATCAATGCTTACAAGTACATCTTCATTCGACAATTCGTCAATTCCGTTTGCCTTGTAAAGCTCCATAACAAGATTTCCTCCGCCCCGGTTGATTATATCCTCAGATTTGTTCCAGTGAAAATGCATCGGAGTTTCCTGATCTTCACCTGCAGCCATGATCTTCTCACAGTATAACTTATCCTTTTTATCCCAGCTGCCATTTCGGATTGTAAACAGACATAGTCCGGTCTTTTTGAAATCACCACTGCCAAAGTCCGTGATATCCCATCCCAGCTTATTATCCACAATTTCACTGCAGGATTCATATTTCCCTTTCCAGTCTGCTGGAGACCATGCAGCCCATTCAGGAAGCATGAAATGATGTTTATTCATGAAGGCGCTGAAACCGGCTATTATTTCGTTTACTTCACTTCGTTTCATATGTTATAAAAAATATGGAATAATAAAGATATATTTTTTTTAAGAACTAGCGCTGAGGAAATCAGACAGACCGCAGAGTTACACAGATGAAATTTCTGTTTCCGGTTGACTAATCTCTGTGTCCCTTTGTGTATACTCAGAGTTCTCTGTGCTGGTTCTTAAAGCTGGTATTCTATGGATTTCAGATTCTTTTAAATATCTTAGTAAAGAAAAAACATTAACTGCCCCCTAATATTTGATCCTATGGAAAAAAAAGCTTTGGTTATTATTCTTTTTGTCATATTTATTCTTTCCGGTTGTAAAGGATCTTTAAGACAGACTGATAACGAGGCGATAAAGGCCTATGATATCGACTTCAACTGGGGCGAGGGAGGTCCCAACGGCTTCGCGGCACCAGGTTTATGGGCTGATGCTGATCCCAAGGCTCATGTTGAATGGTATGCAGCTCTCGGCTGCAATGTCATTCAGTCTTTTGCCGTTTCATGCAATGGCTATGCCTGGTATAAAAACGGAATTGTACCTGAACAACCCGGACTGGTACATGATTTTCTTACTGAGCAGGTAAGGCTTGCCCATGAAAAGAATATTAAGGTCTTTGGTTATTTTTGTGCAGGATCAAATACCCGCTGGGGACTTGAAAATCCTGACTATAGCTATGGAATACCTTCACTTCCGCACATTCCCTATACAACAAAATATCTCGATTTCCTGTGTGCTTCAATTGAAGACGCGATAAAAAAAACAGGTATCGATGGTGTATTTATCGACTGGCTATGGAATCCGGGTGCTACAATGGAACCTTATCCCCCTTTGAAATGGCTGCCCTGTGAACAGGAGATGTATGCTGAACTTATGGGCCAGCCTTTTCCCGGTGCTGACAATGTCACTCCTGAAACTGAACTTCAGTTCCGCCGCAGGGCAATTGACCGGACCTGGAAGAGAATAAAAGAGACTGTTAAAAGGGCTGATCCTGAATGCATTATATGGCTTACATCATGCCAGTTAACGAGCAGGGATATTGCCGGTTCCGACATGCTGAAGGAGGTTGACTGGGTTTTAAATGAGGCTGGAGACACCTCTACAACGGCTTCAGCTCAGGCTATGCTTGGAAAAAATACAAAAATGGTTACCTGCCTTGCAAACTGGAATGGCCAGGATGCAGCAATCGTAATACCTGACGCTCAGAAAAAGAAAATTGGCTTGTATGGATTTACAAAGCCTGTCAACGGTTCAGTAATGAAACCTATAGACTATTATCTGTCAGTGTATCCCGACAGCCTTAAGGGTGATGAGAGAAACATAGCCCTCCTTGCACGGACCTATAACGGATTGTCATTTGATTATGTGAGAAAGTAGGCGTCAGGCGGAAGGCGTGAGACATAAGGAGTCTGACGTCAGATACATGTGAGATGCAAACGGTTCTTGAGGTTCCCCTCCCGGGAGGGTCAAGGGGTGGGTTAATTGAGAGTAAATGATATAACAATGAGTTTATTAATAGTTCGTGTATGAGAAAACATATCTGCCTTTTTGTTCTGATGAGTACGTATCTTGCTGCATGTAATACCGATAAGATTCAGAATTTACAATTGCATGGTGATCTGGTTGCCAAACAGATAGTTACAGTAAAATTTATCATGCCTGAAGCTTATTCCGAACCTGAAATCAAATGGTCGCTGGCTTCCTCGCCTGACAGCAGCTGGCAGGTCTTGCAGGGTATCAGTACCTCAGAAATTGTTCTCCTTACTTCCTATGAAGGTAAAT
>CAZEYY010000073.1:1643-18417 GCA_964516485.1 uncultured Rikenellaceae bacterium | reverse complement strand
AATACGGGAGGAGGAATCACATACGAGCCTGATGATGTTGAAACCCTGGCAAGATCACTTACTGAGCTTATGAAGAACAAATCCATGAGGGAGCAACTTGGAAAACAGGGCTATGCCGGAGTAAGATCGGAGCTTTCGCTGGGCAGAATGTCAGAAAGACTTGAAAAAATGTACAGAAGGACAATGGACAATTTATAATTCTCCCATGCTGAAGTTAACAGACATTTCAAAGAAGTATCCTCTCAGAGGTGTTGTGCTTGACAGACTGTCATTCAGTGCTCAGAAAGGTGATACTATTGCTATTACCGGACCATCCGGATCCGGGAAAACCACTCTGATGAATATTGTTGGCACACTCGACAGTCCCGATTCAGGTGATGTGGAATTCGACGGAAGGAAGCTGACCGGCCTTATGCCTGATGAACTGTCTGATTATCGCAACAGGAACATAGGTTTTGTTTTTCAGGATCATCTCCTTTTCAAACACCTGACAATACTGGACAATATTATGCTTCCCCTTTTCTCCTCAGCGATCAGCAAGTCGGAACTGGCCGAAAAGGAAAATTTCTGCAGCGAGCTGATGGAACGTATTGGTATAAAAGAACTTGAGAACAAATATCCGTTCCAGGTTTCAGGTGGTGAAGCACAAAGGGCAACCCTGGTGAGAGCACTGATAAGAAAACCGTCAGTTTTGCTGGCTGACGAGCCAACCGGTTCTCTTGACGCAAAAAATGCAGATATTCTTGGTAACCTTCTTCTGCAGATCAACAGGGAACTGGGAATAACTCTTATTGTTGCAACTCATTCTTTGGATCTTTCAGCAAAGATGGCCAGGCATCTTAAGCTTGAGAGTGGCAAACTAACCGACTGATATCATGATCAGTATGTCAAATCATCTTTTCAGACTTACTGTTAAATCCTTCCTATTCAGCAAGCGGGAATATATGAATAATATTCTCATAATTGCCCTGCTGGCTGCCATTATAACCGGATCGATGATGACAGGCGATTCCGTTCGTGAAAGTCTGAAAAGAAATTCAGAGGAAAAGCTGGGAAATACATATCTTGTTGCAGGGACAGGTCTACGGTTCTTCGATCCTGCTCTTGCCGGAAGGCTTAACCAGAACCATAATCTTATCACAGTACCTGTTTTTGAAACAACGGGCTACTGCCAGAATTTTTCAAATGGTGCCACAGCTCTTAATGTAAGCATATATGGGGTTGATTCTGCCTTTTTTGATTTTCATGGCCTGAAGGGCTTAAAAATTCCTGAGGGAGGAGTATTGCTGAACGGAAATCTTGCAGGATACCTTGGGATTAAAGAGGGAGATGAAATAATTATCCGATTCAGGGAAGCTGATCCCATTCCGGAAAATGCTCCTTTCTCACCAGGAAAGAAGGGCACCAGCTCAAAAGTTTTTCTTGTATCAGGGATAATTGAAGCTGAAATGGCCGGCAATTTTTCCCTTGGGATAAGCCAGATCCCACCGATGAATATCTTTATGAACCTGGAGGATACAGGCTTATCTGAAGGAAATTCAGGAAGATGTAACAGATTACTTGCCGCTTATAGTACAGGTCTCTCCGATTCTCTGCTATATAAATTACTGAAAACGGAACTCAAACTGACTGATATCGGATTTAAAATCAGAAAATCTGATGCAACAAAGGAGACAGAGATCATATCCGACAGGATATTTATTGACAGTTCTTTGGTGTTCAGTATATTATCATACGTTAAGGGATATCCTGTACTTACCTATCTTGCTAACAGCATTTCGGGAAAGTCTGCCGAAACGCCGTATTCTTTTATTTGCAGCAGTGACAAGGTCTTTTCATCCACGGGAGGAAATACAATCCTTATTAACAAGTGGCTGGCAGCTGATATTCATGCTGAAGCCGGAGATACTCTTACTTTATCGTGGTTTTTTCCTGAGGGAAGCAGGCTGGGAACCCGATCGGAGAAGTTTTATGTAGTAGGAATTACAGGTTCAGAACCCGGATTTAATGATCCTTTTCTGATGCCCGAATTTCCGGGTATTTCAGGCAGTACGTCATGCTCATCATGGGATGCGGGAATTCCTATTTTAATCGATAAAATCAGGGATAAAGATGAAGAATACTGGAATTTATATAAAGGAACCCCAAAAGCTTTTATAAGCTATGAAAAAGGTAAAAAGCTGTGGGGCAATAACTTCGGAATAGCTACTGCACTGAGATTTCCGGAAACAACCGGGACTGAAAACATCCTTGATGCACTTAAAGGGAATATTGATCCGGCTGATGCAGGCTTTACAATATCAGATGTCCGTGAATCAGGTATTGAGGCTGCTGTCAGCGGTGTTGATTTCGGAACACTTTTTATTAGCCTGGGCTTCTTCATACTTATGTCATGTGTTATTTTGCTAACAATTACAATATCAATATATTTTGATTCAAAAAAAGACTATATCAGAACTTACCATGCACTTGGATTCAGAAACAAACTCATAGGTAAAATCACAATTTATGAAACCCTGTTTATTGCATTCACAGGAGCCCTGGCCGGAGTTATTCTCGGTATTGCTGTTAATTTTATGCTTGTAACCGCTCTTAATTCTGTCTGGAAAGGGGCAGTACAAACAGATGCCATTACACCTGCAATTAATCCTCTTACATTTCTTTACGGATTTCTATCAACAGTTTTTGTATCACAGTTGATAGTTGTTTTAAAACTCCGGAGGTACCTGAAACTACTGTCGGGAAAAGGTGAAAAAAGTTATTCAGTTCGGTTGCAGGGATATAATTCTATTCTTCTAACACTTACAGGGTTCGCAACGGTGATTTTTCTTCTACTTACAATATTGAACCACAATGCTTCTATAACTATTTCATTTTCAGCAGGAATACTGCTATTTGTCTCCTTTGTCCTGGTACTGAGGCATTATTATCTTAACCTTTCAGAAAAGCGGGTAAGGAGTATTTTTACTCTTTCGGTCGGTTTTTACAGGTTCAATTCTTCACAGGCCCTTGCTCCTATGATCTTTATTGCATCCGGTATTTTTGCGATAATAATAACCGGGTCGAACAGGCAGACAATAACGCCGGAAATGCTTGAGAACAGCGGAGGTACAGGAGGATATCTCCTGTATGCAGAATCTGCTCTGCCGGTCAGTCATAACCTTGATTCGGAAGAAGGAAAAAGAGAATTCGGACTTAATGAGCTTCAGTTCAGGAATACGGAGATTGTGCAGATGCCTTTACTGAAAGGAGATGATGCCAGCTGCCTTAACCTGAACAAGGTAAAAGCACCTCCCCTTCTGGGAATCGATCCTGCACATTTTGTCGCCAGGGGTTCATTCTCCTTTGCATCAGTCTTGAAGTCTTATAATAAAAATCCGTGGTTGCTGCTGAATGAAAAGTTTGATGGTAATATTATTTATGGTATTGCTGATCAGACTGTTCTGCAGTGGGGACTTATGATTAAGACAGGTGACACCCTGATTTACAGAACAGAAAAAGGACAGCCGCTCCGGATTGTAATATGCGGAGGACTGAAATCATCTGTCTTTCAGGGACATCTGATCATTGGTGAAGAAAATCTCAGGGAGTATTTTCCTTCTGTTTCGGGAAGTTCTGTGTTTCTTGTGGATACAGATTCTGGAGAGCCAGATGATCTGAAAGGCCTCCTCAGTGACAGGTTTTCAGATTATGGTCTCTCAGTTGAAAAGGCATCTGATAAGCTTGCATCGTTTTTTATTGTAACAAACACCTATCTGAATGTTTTCACAATACTTGGAATTTTTGGTTTAATCCTGGGTGTTCTGGGTCTTGGTTTCATTCTCACAAGAAATTTTGAACTCAGAAAAAACGAATTCTCCTTGCTTTATGCTATCGGTTATAATTCCGGAATGATCAGGAAGTATCTTGTTACGGACCAGATAATCATACTGATATGGGGTGTCATTACCGGAACAACATCTGCAATAATTGCAACCCTGCCGTCGCTGCGAAACAGCAATGGCATTTCCTTAACCTTGCTTCTGCTGATGATTTCAGCAGTAACTGTTGTAGGACTGGCTGTACTTTACAGGTCAGTGAACAAAATCAAATCGGGTAATCTTGTGTTAAACCTGAGAAAAGACTGAAGCTATTTTTTTGCTATTGCATACAGGTTATCCTGGGTTCTGAAGTATATCCTTCCATCAGTAATAGCGGGTGCTGTCATGCATATACTATTCATCGGAATAACTGAAATTATTTCGAGCTTTGGTGCATCGCTGATTATGTAAACAGTGCCTTCTTCATCAGGTATAAATATTTTACCATCGGAAGCCACCGGTGAGGCAATAAAGCTTTTTGAATTTCCAAGCTTTGCAGTATAGATCTCTTTTCCGCTCTCAGGATCAAGGCAATTAATAGTTCCGTTCCAGTTAACGTTATATAACTTGTTGTGGTACAGGAGCATTGTATGCATATATGAGCCCCCTCGAGGCTGGCTCCACCTGACATAAGAGTTAGTGGTTTCACCTTCCCTGAGTGTTATGTCCCCCCTGGCACCGGTACTGATTGCCATTATCGGTGATGATTTCCCGTGAGCGCTGTTGAAGTAAATAAGGTTCTTTCCGATAACCGGCGTAGGTATCTGAATATCTCCTCCGCCTGACATTGTCCATAACTCTTTTCCTGTTACAAAATCATATCCTCCACGTTGTTTGAAGCCATTTACCGCAATGCATACCTTCCCGTTATCTTCATAAATATTTGGAGTACACCAGCCGGGATATTCATCCCTTTTAGTCTTCCAGAGCTCCTTTCCTGTTTTAAGATCATAAGCAGCCAGAAAGGAATTATCAAGAATATCACATTGAATTATAACTGCATTGTCAAATATTACAGGAGAACTTGCAAATTCCCATTCAGCACTCTCCATTGTGAAGAATACCGATTTCAGGAGGCCGAAATCCTTTTTCCACTGAAGCTTTCCATCATTATCATAGCAATACAATCCTTCCGAGCCAAAAAAGGCAACAACATATTTATCATTTACTGCCAGAGTAGTGTTGGCGTGAGTTGATTTCGGATGTCTTTTTATTTTCGGAATCCCCCGGCATGATGTCTGCTCCCATATTTTTCTCCCGGTGTTCTTGTCATAGCAGAATACCTTCCATTCATGTACTGAACTGTCATTAACCGGTCTTACATCACCGTAAAGTCCCGGTTTGAATCCGGCTTTGTCCGATTCACTTACTGCGGAGGTTATGTATAACCGGTCATCCCATATTACAGGACTTGCTATCCCAAGGCCGGGAATTGTGGTTTTCCATAAAACATTATAACCTGTAACCACATTAAATGAATCTGGAAGATTAGCATTATCAAGGACTCCACATGATCTGAATCCCCTGTATGTTGGCCATTGTCTCTCAGATTTTAACTGTGCGCTGGAATTGTATTGACAAAAGGCAATTATTCCGATGACAAATATCAATCTTAATCTCATTGGTGATCTTTTCCAATAAAATTAATTTGTTTTTCGAAAAATATACTATTACATGGATAGTTTTGTGATCCTTGATGACAGGGTAAAAGTTTTCTTTAAAGTCCCTCCTGAATATGAACCATCCTTATAGTATCCATTTACAGATGAGCCTGTATGGCTGCCTCCGGTATAAATGCTGTAAGTTTCGTCGTTTTTTAGCAGGCTTGAAGAGAAAACAAAATAATACTGGGTCCTTGCAGGTTTGAAAGTTACAAGATCCTGCCCTGATGAATTCTGAATATGGAATAGAGAGGATGTTGATACTGTTGCAGATACAGTAACCATAACAGCATATTGTAATGAAGATGCAGAAGGCCCTTCAATCATCATTCCTGCATTAGGTCCGGAACCGATTATAAATCCTCCGTTTACATTAAAGGTACCGTTGATATCAAATCCTACTTCCGGAGAAGATTTTGGACCCTGTATGATTATTGTTCCGCCTGTAATTGTTGCATTTCCATTGCTGTCCATGCTGTCTCCTGTAGTTGTGCTTACAGTAACAGTTCCGCCTGTTATCTGCAGAATACTTCCATCACTGCTCTCTGTTGCCTGACCTTTTGTGGCATTGAAGCCATCATCGGTGCTGTTGATATTCAGAATACCATTATTTACAGTGATCTGGGCGCTTTCAATGCCCTCATACGATTTGATTATATTTATTTCATCGCCGTTTATTGTAACAGAAGCATCGGCATGAATTCCATCATCACCTGATGACAATGTGACTGATCCGCCATTGAAAGTTATTGCACCTTCAGTATTGAAGGCATCATCGTAGGAGTCAATTGTAATTGTCCCTTTTTCGATAGTGATTGATTTTGAGGCTTTAAATGCCTTTTTTGAAATTGTCTGAGCGTTTGACGAAGTTCCCTGCTGACCGGGGAATCCGCCAGCACCTGAATTACTTGTATTGGCTGCAGCTCCTCCCCCTGTTGTTAAATTAATAACACCTCCTTTAACACTGATTACATTTTGGGCACTTATTCCGTCTCCACCTGTGGATTTAATTGTTATGTTACCGGATTCAATGTCAATATAACCACGGTCGGAATCTGTTTCGTAGTCAGATTTTATTGCATCTCCTCCGCATTCCACAGAAACTGATCCATCCCTTATAACAACGAAATCCTTTCCTCTTATACCATCATCAACCGCCTTTACCTTAATTATTCCGTTTTTTATAACAAGCCCATCCTTGCTTACAATTGCATCTTTATAATTACCTGTTACAGAAAGAGTTCCTGTGCCATAGAAACTTAAGTATGATTTGCTGAAAACCGGAGCTGTAGGTTCATCATCTGAGGATGAATAAGAAGAATTATCTGAAATAGAGTTTAATGTACCGTCAGCAGTAACTATCATTACCTTACATGCACTTTTTATGTATAATGGTGCACTGACTGAACTGCTGATACTGACTCCGTTCAGAATTATCCTGATAATGTTTTCATCAGCAGAACTGACGATTATCTGACCATCATCCAATGTTCCAGATATTCTGTAGGTACCAGCAGATGTAATCCTTACCGCAGAACCGGATATTGTAACGCCATCAGCAGAGGAGCTTGCAGAACTGCCTTTGAGTTCTATTTCCCGGATATCAGAATCACTCCATGTATAATCCGACTGATCTTCTGTTCCACGGAATGAGTTAGTCGTTTCATCGCCATAATCATCAGCGTATTGCTTTTCACAGGAAATAATGGCCAGGTGAATGACAAGAATCGGCAGAATGACTAAAACTGATCTTATTGATTTACTTATATATCCTGGTATTGCTTTCATTTAGCCTTTATTCTATTATAATTCAGAACTTAAATATGTATTTTAATGAAATGAAGTGAGAATCAGTTGATCCTGTCTTCATGACATTCTCAAAAATGTAGCCTGCTTCGATTCTGCTTTTTGAAGATATTTTTATTGCAGTGCCGGCTGAGTACCTTGCTTTTACGAATCCTGTGCTGTTCCCTTCATTCAGGGAAAGGAAAGGTTCAAAATACATGTAAGGCTTTAGCGGAGACGATTGTAAATCATATTCTGCCTTTGCCCTTAATCTCAGAATATTTTGGGGAGCTAAATCATTGTCATTTTCAATGTATGTCTTTACAGTCCTCTGATACTGAAGCCTTGCTGAAAGATCAAAGCGGCCTAAAGGGATTTCGGCTTTTGCACTCAGAAAAAACTTGTGTCTGAAATAATAATCAGTATTGTCCTCAATTTTATTAATCAGCCTGTATGATGAACCAATTGAAAGATATTTATTGAACTTGTATGACAGTCCTCCTTCTGCAAAATACTGGTCAACTACAGAGGTATTTTCATTTGTACGGAGAGAACCTGAAATCTCTGCGCTCAGATTCCTGTATATCCTGTGTGACAGGTCTGCTCCGAGCCATATTCCGAAATCATCCTGCGAAAATACAGATACTGAGGACGATATCAGCAGAAAGAGAACAAGTGAATATTTTCTATTCATCATCATCATCTTTTTCTGTTTCAATTCCATTCTGGTTTTCAACTGCTTTACTGTCATAATAAATTGTAAGAGTACAGGCATCTTTAACAAAATCTATTTTTACAGTTTCCACCCTGTTTATCTTTTTAATGCCTGTTCTCTCCTGGAGGTCCCTGATGAGATCAGGGTAGTTCTCAGGCTTTATCAGATCAATCTTTTCATAGAGTACTGTTTTGCTTGCTTCATGCTTTAGCAGCCAGATTTTTTCAAGGCCATAGGTAATTGAAACAATTACTATGTTGGCAAAGAGCAGATCAACAAGGCTGGTTTTTGTACTTGTCAGTGCATTGATTACTGATATTCCGATTACCATAAACAGGTAAGTCATCTCTTTTATTGGCATGGAACTGGTTCTGTAGCGTATTATGCCAAAAATGGCAAAGAGCCCCAGTGCAAAGCCAATCTGCAGTTTTACGCTTTCAAGCAGAAAGCACAACAGAAAGACTATTGTTGCTATCAGTATATAAGTAAACAGGTAATCCTTTCTTCTGCTTGTAGTATAATAGAGCCACCTGATAAGGACCATTATCACACCCATATTGAGTGCAAAACGAAGAATGAACTCTATAAATCCCATGAGATCAAGTACTTCTATACCTGCAAAACTTACATTGTCAGGCATAAATGCTTCTGAAATATTCATTTTCTATTCTGTTTAGTAATAAAAACTTTGCTTTTAGATTATTTTTATGAGCAAGATCCTTCATAGCTGCAGCGCCCATGCAGTATTTACTGAAGCCACAGGGATGTATTCTGTTATCCTTAATTACTCTGCTTACAGGAGAAAATACCTTCCTCCCATCTCTTTTCACCTCAATTACTGCTATGTAAGGAAACCTGGCCATGCTTCCGGTGTCATCCGAATACCTTAAATCATAATCAACTGTGATTCTTTCATTCGAATCGAATCCTGCAAGTGTAAACCGGCGGAATCGGTTGATAAGGACAGGATTAAGCTCAGGATACCTGCCCTTAAGACGCTCACTTATAAACATATTAGCATCAAAAGAAAGTGTATTGAACTCAGTAAGCTGAGATTCTATCCTGACCTTCTTTGTCCGTTGCTTGTTGTTTTTTGTCTTTATTTCAAGAAATGTTGTTCCGGTATCTACATATTTTCTGAACCTTACTTTGTATCTTTCATATTTGCCTGTAACATGTTGCTGAAAGAAATGAAATTCAGGCGTGTCGAGATATACATTATGGTAGTCGAAAACTCTGGTCTGATTAATTTCCAGAATTTTGTAAGCTCCGTTCAGCTTGCCTATAATAGCAGGAATCATGTTTAGCGAAACAACATATTTTGTCTCAATCCTGTCCATAAGACTGATTGAATCCATTTCTGCTAATCCTGTTGGAATCAGGCAGTTTGCGGCATCAGAAATATAAGGAGCCTCGTTCATTTTACCAGGTTGAATACTGATATACTTTTCGTGATTTCATTTTGCCGTCACCTGTATAGACAATTTTCTCAATCCTCAGACCATTCTCATACTTGTACTCAGAATATTCGACGACATCTCCCGAGGGATCAATCTTTTCCTCAAGTATTTTATTGTCATCATTATCATACCTGTATCTGAAATGCCTGCTCTCCTTGCCTTGCCTGTAAAGTATTTCTTCTGTAATATTACCATGAACATCATAACTGGTCTCAGATTCCTTGACCTGCTTTTTTACAAGCATGTCACTTTTTTCTTCAAGCACTATAATGCTTTTAATTTTTGGTTTACTTCCGTTTTTCTGGCTGTAAGCAGCAACTGATCCCAGCATGATCAGCAAGATGAGAGTAAAAAGCTTTTTATTCTTCATGATTCAGGAATTTGAATGAGTATATAATATTGATATTCTGCCGGTCTTTCTTTTTAGCCAAAAATAGATCAGCAGTGACTCCAATTAAAAAATATTCAACGAAATTGAAGAAAATTTCTCTGAATCAGCAGGTTTTGCCTTCAGTATTATTCAGAAACAGAAAAAATAACCGGACTGAATCCGGTGTCAGCGCATATCAGAAGGATTTTTTCATTCTACCAGTCCAAGGTTAACATCAGGTTTTAGTCCTGATACAACAAGAGCTGCCCCTAAAGCTGATGAATTACTTATTTCAGACAGGTACACTTTCTTATCGGGAAAATGTTCTCTGATAACATTCACGAAATGCTCATTCTTTGAAAATCCTCCAGTAATATAGATTACCGAAGTATCATCTTTCTCCGGAAGGATAAGACTGATCGAATTAAGTGTAAGATCTCCAAGTTCAAGCATCAGCTGATGATATGCCTGTTCGAACGATTTAAACTGAAACAGGTCTATCTTCTCATTGAATTCCCTTTCAAGAGGTGGATTCTGGAAGAATATTCTTGTTTTCTCATATTTGCTTTTGCAAAGAGCAGCCAGTTCCCTGTCATATTTAACAGTCTTAAAATAATCCTCAGGTTTACTGAAGTGCCCGGAAAGCATTTTTACGCCGGTTTCATGTATGTGCCCGAGAAACAAACGAGATGATTTTACCGGCTGACGGTTTATGCTCATGTAGCAGAGACAGTCCTGGTCAAGTTGTTCTGCCGTAAGTTTTTCAGAGTTAAACGGATTCATGTTTATGCACCATGTACCTGTTGATAAAAGAATGAACTTTCCGGCACTTCCGCTGAAATATGGAGCAAGTGATGCAGAGCTGTCATGTATTCCGATGCCAATCCTTACCTTTTTTCCTTCAATATCGATTGTAGTTGATGTTTCAACAGGAACAGGATCGGGTAACTGTATGCCAAGGCTTTCGGTCCATCTGTGATATGTCATTTCGTCAAAATCCCAGAGTGCTGTATGACAACCAATCGATGTATGCTCTGAGAAAATCTTCCCGGTAAATATATATGAAAGGTATTGAGGAAAATGCAGTACATATTTTATATTGCTGTAGATCTCAGGTTTCTCTTTTTTAAGCCATAAGATCTGCATGCCTGAATTAAGCATGCCAAGGGCAGGAGATGCAGTGCGTCTGCAGAACTCATCCCTCCCTCCATATCTCTTGTAAATGTTTTCCGGGATCCTTTCGTCGACAGGTTTTAAATAATTGTAAGCCGGAGTAATTCTTTTACCGTTTGCATCGAGGCATACTATTGTGGCTCCGTAAGTGGTTATATTAATATCCGTAACGTCATATTTTCCCGACAAAACGAGTTCCCTGATCTTTATTTTCAGCCAGTATTCTATCAGATCGAGGTCATCACACTCAAATCCGTCATCATCTGTTACCTCTGCAAATTTCTGTTCCTCTTCATGAACCATCTTCATTTTATCATTGAAAAGAAGAACTTTCTTATTGGTCTTTCCAATGTCGAATATGGCAATAACTCTCTCTTTCATCTTATTAACAGCTGATAATAAAAATTAAATGATATTCTGTATTGCTACAGTCTATCGTTTAACAAGAACTTCCTTTTCGTATTTTAGAATATCCTCAATATAATCCTCACCTACAGGCACATTATTCAGCATGCAGTAGTAGTCCCAGACAGCACCAAGAGGCTTTGTTTTCAGAAGCTCAAGATATGCCAGCCTTTCAAATCCCCTGCCCTGTTCCTCAAATTTGACAAGCATTTTGGTCGGCTCAAGCAAAGCGAACATGAAGGCCATCTGTGCTGAACGTGTTCCAATTACATAAGCACCAATACGGTTAAGGCTTGCATCGAAAAAGTCCAGACCGATATTTACCCTTCCGAGAGCCTTGCAGCGGACAATTTCCTGGGCAATAAGAACAAGCTCATCGCTGTAGGTAACAACGTGATCACTGTCCCACCGGATTCCCCTTGTGAGGTGAAGCAATAACTCATCAACAAAATGCAGTATGGAGGAAATCTTGTCACCAACCTGTTCGGTAGGATGAAAATGACCATTGTCAAGTGTGATCATTGTATTGTTCTTAATTGCATAGCCAACATAGAAATCATGTGAGCCGACAACCATTGATTCAGAGCCGATGCCGAAAAGTTTACTTTCAACAGAATCCTTAAGGTACTTCTTAGGATATTTTACTGCGAAGATCTCATCAAGAGATTTTTTAAGCTGCCTTCGCAAAGTGTTTCTGTCAACAGGAACATCTTTGGAACCATCTGGTATCCAGATATTATGGACTGATGGAGTGCCAAGCTGCTTACCCATTTCAGCTGCAATCATGCGGCATCTTTTTGTATGTTCCACCCAGAACTTCCTTATCTTCTCATTTTTACTTGAAAGTGTGAAGCCGTCATCAGCAAGAGGGTGCGAAAAACATGTGCAGTTGAAATCAAGTCCGATGCCCCTCTTTTTTGCCCAGTTTATCCAGCCCTGGAAATGTTTCACTTCTATTTTATCCCTGTCGACAAGCTTGCCGCCAAACTCACCGTATATAGCATGAAGATTTAATCTTTGTTTTCCTGGAAGAAGTGACATGACCTTATCGAGATCAGCCCTCATCTGCTCAATTGTTTTTGCTTTACCCGGGAAATTGCCTGTAACCTGTATTCCCCCTCCTCCCAGCTCTGCTCCGGGTTTCTCGAAACCACCTACATCATCAGTCTGCCAGCAGTGCAGGCTTATGTTCACTTTTTCCATATCCCTGATTACCTGGTCTGTATCAATTCCAAGAGCTGCATATTGCTGTTTTGCAAGGTCATAAGACTTCTTTACAAGATCTTTTTTCATTTTATATATGTTTTAGTTTTACTTTTCAGAGAAGTGTATATCGGATTATTCCATGTAAAAAACCTGTTCAAGCGGAATAGTCACCGGTGAGTTATCTGGATTTGCTTCCATTATGTCAGCCATATATTTCCACCATTTCTTTACTACTTCTGTCTGTCCCAGATCCTGTGATGAGCTTTCTCCGGATTGTTCCTGGTATGCAAACAGGGTATTTGTCTCCTCGTCAAGAAAAATAGAATAATTCCCTACTCCTTCATTTTTCAGCAATCTTACAAGTTCCGGCCATATTTCGTTGTGCCGTTTAATATATTCCTGTTTGAAACCGGGATAAAGCTTCATCTTAAAACCAAATCTTCTTGTTTTCATTTTACTAGCTGAGTTTTACAACAAATGTTGATAATATAAGTACTGATATTCCTAAAATAAGGACAATAATAGTCTTCTTGTCTGCTCCTTTCCATTCATTTAGCAGAATGCCCCAGATATTGCTTATTGCGATGTTAAGAGCCATGAGGATGCTCCATCCGAAAACTGACATGCCTTCAGGCAGTTTACTTGATCCCATACCGAAGAAATGAAACTGAAGGAACCAAAGTATGCCGGCAAGAAAGGTGAAGAATATATTATTCAGAAGGACACTTCCTGGTACAGAAAGGTAATCGCGGTAAGTTTTGTTCTTTATATTAAGGTAAGCACAATAAACAAGGTTTGTTATAAAACCACCGATAAGGATGAAGATTAGCGTTGGGTTTTTCTGGAAAAGAGGATTTGTCCCATGAGCAAGGGCTGCTTCTTCGATAGGTTTGCCAGCTTCAAATCCGAAATTAAAGCAGGCGCTCATAACTCCGGCGAATATTGCTATAAGAATCCCCTTCTTAAGTGCAAACTCCTTAATAGCGGCTTTCTTCTCTTCCTCAGACAGTTTTGAGGATTTCAGGGAACCAGCATATCCAATAATTGCTATTCCGGCAACTGTTATTGCTACTCCGGTCACTGTTAGGATGCCGGCATTTGTTGCAAAAAGATTATCCCCGGCAATTAAAGGGGGTAATAATGTCCCGAACGCTGCACATAATCCAAGGGCAATGCTTTGTCCCAGCGCCACTCCAAGATACCTGATGCTCAATCCGAATGTAAGACCACCGAAGCCCCAGAGAGCTCCGAAAAACATAGCCATCAGCTTTGCAGAGGAGGGTGAATCTTTAATTATAGGCATCAATTCACCATGAGGGACAAAGATCAGTGCAAAAAGAGTGGGTGCGATAATCCAGGCTGCAAGTCCCTGCATTATCCAGTACGATTCCCATGCCCATGATTTAACCTTTTTAAAAGGAACATAAAAACTTGCAGCTCCAATGCTGCCAAGTGCAATAAGTGCAATGCCGGTAAATGGATTCATTCGTTCTAATGTTAATATCGCAATTTAGAAATTTCAAAAAAGAAAATGAGTTTTAATCTGTTTTTTTATTCACCAATTTTTCATATCCTTGATAAACCTTATTTAACATTATCAATACAAGCATAGCTATGAAACAAATTCTTTTTTCTTTTGTCTTTGCTTTAATTATGCATCAGGCTGTTTCACAGGATCTGACTGTTAAGGATCTGACGTGCGATCACCTGATCAATCCGGTAGGCATTGACAATCCCAAACCAAGGTTTTCATGGAAAATTTATGGAACCGGGAACAATATTATGCAGGCTGAATATTCCTTAAAGGTATCAACTGATGCAAAGTTCTCTAAAATTGTATGGCAGACAGAAAACGTTAAGTCTGATGAATCAATACTGAGATTATACGCCGGTCCGGAACTTAAATCGGGCCAGAGATATTACTGGCAGGTACGTATCAGGGATAATAAGGGACGAACCTCAAAATGGAGCTCACCGGCCTATTTTGAAATGGGCTTGCTTAAAGAATCGGACTGGAAGGCAAAATGGATAGAGATGGCCGGCGATACACTTCAGTATGCACCATCTCCACATTTCAGAAAAGAATTCCAGCTTGATAAAAGTATTTCCCGTGCACGGATTTATGTTACCTCTCATGGTTTTTATGAGCTTCACCTGAACGGACAGAAAGTCGGAGACAGGGTGCTGACACCCGGATGGACATCCTATGGGAAGAGACTTCAATACCAGGTCTATGATGTTACATCAATGCTTGTTAAGGGCAAAAACGCTGTTGGGGCAGTTCTTGGTGACGGATGGTACCGGGGTTCACTTGCATGGAGCCGCAACTGGGCAATATACGGTAAAAGCCTCGGTCTTTTCATGCAGATGGAGATTACATACAGTGACGGAACAAGCACTCTCGTCGCTTCAGATGACTCCTGGAAAGCAAACAAGGACGGAGCCATAAGAATGAATGATATATATAATGGTGAAACATACGATGCCACGAAGAAACTGACAGGATGGAGCCAGCCAGGTTATGACGAAAGCAAATGGGTTCCGGTAACAACTGCAGATTACAAATTCAACCTTATTGCCACTGAGGGGCCGGCAGTAAGGAAAATTCAGGAAATAAAACCTGTAAAGGTATTCAGAACTCCCAAAGGCAGCCTCGTTGCCGACATGGGCCAGAATATGGTTGGCTGGATCAGACTGAAGGTAAAGGGACCCAAAGGAACTGTTGTAACAATCCGACACGCAGAAGTACTTGATAAATACGGAGAATTCTATACAACAAACCTTAGAGCTGCAAAATGTCAGCTCATGTACACCCTTGCAGGGAACGGTGATGAAGTTTACGAACCACGGTTTACTTTTATGGGATTCAGATTTGTTGAAATAACTGGTTTTCCCGGAGAACTGAAACCGGAAAATCTGACTGGAATTGTTATTCATTCCGATATGCCTGTAACAGGAAAATATGAATCATCAAATCCTCTTCTTAATCAGCTGCAGCATAATATTCAGTGGGGTCAGAAAGGAAATTTTGTTGATGTACCGACCGACTGCCCTCAAAGGGATGAGCGTCTTGGCTGGACAGGTGATGCACAGGCATTCTGCAGGACAGCTGCTTATAATATGGATGTCGCAGCTTTCTTCTCAAAGTGGCTCAAAGATGTATCTGCTGACCAGAGAAAAGGCGGTGAAGTGCCTGTTGTTGTACCTGATGTGCTGAATCCTCAAGGATCTCCAACTGCAGGATGCTCAGCCGGTTGGGGAGATGTTGCTGTTATTGCACCATGGACAATGTACCAGGTTTATGGCGACAAGGACCTGCTCAGGACCCAATATCCAAGCATGCTGGCCTGGGTTGAATATATAAAGAAAACTGCAGGACATGATTATATATGGAACAATGGCAGCGTATACGGAGACTGGCTGTTCTATCACCCGCCGGTAAATAATCATCCTGAACCTGACGGACATACAGACCATGATTTTATTGCTACTGCATTTTATGCATATTCAACACAGCTGCTTATTCAGTCTGCTGAACTGTTCGGACAATCGGAAGATGCAGGTGTATTAAGGGCAGTGCATGAAAAGATAAAGGAAGTATTCAATCATGAATATGTAACTAAAGCAGGCAGGGTAGGCACAAATTCGCAAACTTCCTATGTCCTGGCACTTATGTTTGACCTTCTGCCTGAGGAACTGAGACCAAAAGCAGCCAAATTCCTTGTGGATGACATAAAGAGCAGGGGCAACAGGCTGTCAACAGGTTTTCTCGGTACAGTATATCTGTGTCATGTACTCTCCGATAACGGCTATACTGATGTTGCTTATGATCTTCTTTTGCAGGAAAACTATCCTTCATGGCTCTATCCGGTTAAAATGGGAGCAACAACTATATGGGAAAGATGGGACGGGCAGAAAACAGACAGCACCTTTCAGGATGCGGGGATGAATTCCTTCAATCACTATGCTTATGGTGCAATAGGCGACTGGATGTACCGTGTATCAGCCGGCCTTGAGTTAGGTAAACCAGGCTACAAGCAGATAATAATCCAGCCTCATCCCACTAAAAGACTGGACTATTCAAAGGCTTCATTTGAAAGCTCTTATGGAACAATAAGATCGGGCTGGGAAAGAAAAGA
>CAZEYY010000073.1:0-1543 GCA_964516485.1 uncultured Rikenellaceae bacterium | reverse complement strand
TTTTTTTATGGATTTCATTCATAATCATACCGGTGAATTTGCAGCTTTGCTTACAGCTGTTTTCTGGACAGTTACCTCCCTTAGTTTTGAATCAGCCAGCCACAGAATAGGCTCATTATCAGTAAATATACTCAGGCTGATTATTGGTTTTGCATTTCTGTCGGTCTATAATCTGTTTCACAGGGGAATAGCTTTTCCAACAGATGCAGGAACTCACAACTGGATATGGCTTACATTGTCGGGCTTTGTAGGTTTTGTTTTTGGAGATCTGTTCCTGTTCAAGTCTTATACCATTATCGGATCGAGGTTTTCGATGCTGATAATGACCCTGGTCCCTCCCATCACTGCCTTCTTCAGCTTTTTAATGCTGGGTGAACGACTTACCCTGTTCAATTACCTTGGGATGTCTCTTACCTTTTCAGGCATAGCACTGGCAGTGCTCAACCGCGACGGCGAGAATGACAGGCTTTCATTGAAATTATCTCCCAGAGGTGTATTGTATGCACTTGGCGGAGCCCTTGGACAAGCTCTCGGTCTGGTGTTGAGCAAAGTTGGTTTACAGGATTATGATCCTTTTGCTGCGACACAGATAAGAATAATTGCGGGCATAGCAGGTTTTTCAGTATTGATAGCTTTCCTTGGAAGGTGGCGCAATATAGTTAAAGCTACAACTGACAGAAGCGGAATGCTTTTTACGATTCTCGGTTCATTTTTCGGCCCTTTCCTTGGAGTCTCGCTGTCACTTATTTCTGTTAAATATACCGAAGCAGGAATTGCCGCAACGATCATGGCCCTGGTTCCGGTATTTATCATCCTGCCTGCGGTAGTTCTTTATAAACAAAAGGTGACATGGGCTGAAATAGCCGGCGCCTTTCTGAGTGTTGGCGGAGTAGCTTTATTCTTTATTTAGGATGACACCTGAAGATCTTAAAATACGTGGTCTCGAAAAAGAACTTCAGTTCTCAGCATCAAGGAGCACAGGAGCCGGAGGGCAAAATGTGAATAAGGTGAATACCAAGGTAGAACTCAGGTTTAGTGTAATTTCTACACTTATTTTTTCAGATGAAGAGAAGGAGCTGATTATAAATAAATTAAAAAACAGGCTGAACAATGATGGAGAACTTGTGCTTGTCAGCCAGGAAGCCAGGTCACAACTGGCAAATAAGCTTGCAGTTATTGAAAAATTCTACAGACTTCTTGCATCAGCACTTACATTACCTTTGCCGAGGAAGGAGACCAGGCCAACAAAGGCATCAAAATTAAAAAGACTTGAATCGAAGAAATTTCGCAGCACTGTAAAGAAATTCAGACGTTCTGACAGCATATCCGGAGAAGAATAAAGCATTTCTGGCGCTCAGACCTCCTTTAATTTCCATTTGCCTCTTCTGAACACAAGCCAGGCTGTCAGAGTCATAAGCGATTCTGCAATTACAATTGCAATGAATACACCATTCTCCTTCATATCAGCTTTAATTGCAAGCAGCCAGGCAAGAGGTATTTCAACCATCCAGAATGCAAATACATTTATTTTTAAAGGTGTTGT
>CAZEYY010000072.1:0-18628 GCA_964516485.1 uncultured Rikenellaceae bacterium | reverse complement strand
ATCTTGCCAGGGTTTCAACATCATCAGGCTCGTATGTGATTCCTCCTCCCGTATTTTTAATTATTTCAGGAAAAGCACCTGTCGACGGCTGAACGACCGGCACACCGGCAACGTTAGCCTCGAGAAGATACAGCCCGTATCCGTCATATTTTCTTACAGGCACACTTATAATATCCACTGAATGAAAGAATTCAGCCTTTTTATTCCCCTGAAACTCAGGGAATATCCTTACATCTTTTTTAAAACCATGATCCCTGATTTTTTTTATCTGCGAAAGAACAAAGGGTTTGTCGTCAGAAGTAAATCCACCACAGACATTCAGAGTCAGACCGGGAATTGAGTTTTCTGTCTTCATAAGAATAAAGGCATCAACAAGCTTATCAAAACCATTGTGGGCGTTTACCCTGCAGAAATAACCTATAGCAGGATTTCGTGTTTCAGGCTTATCTGCCTGCAGGTTTTCCGGATCAAAACCAAGCGGAATAACATCTATTTTCTCACCATTCAGACCCGTTTTTGAAAGGAACATATCCTTGTAATACTGACTGGGAGTAACAAACCTGTCGACAAAAACAGCCTCCTTTGCAATGAGTTCCCAGGCTCTGCTTTTAAATGGTTCTATCATATCCTCAATCCAATCATCTTCATTAAGAAGTGAACAGACAACCTTTACATCAATATGATTTTTTAATTGACGGGCGAGTCCAAGGATAAGGGCATTAGACAGATGTATTACATCAGGCCTGCCATTTTTCTCAAGATATTTTACAAGTCTTTTTACCTCATGCTGCTTGAAGGCATTGTCACCTTCAATCATGTTAAGTGTCAGCTCCTCAAGACCTTCTGTCCTTGTTGTTCCTGACATCCCGGAAGCAAGTTTCAGGAATACGGGAGAATCAAAGAACTTGTCAAGAAATGCAGGCATGTTTTTAAACAGAGCCACCTTTTCCCTCAGGTACATTGAAATGGCTCCAAAAAAAACATTACTGTCAAATCCGGTATCGGTATTTGACTTTTCAGGCGGAAGATATAGGGGAATAGCGCTTGCACTTATTCCTCCGGCTCTTTTTATTGCCCTGAGGAACAGCATGTCGCGATAGCAGTTTCCACAATAAAATGAACCACCTGAACCTGTAATCAGATATACGATTTTCATATTATCTCTTTGTTCCAAATGCCAGTATTCTTCCATCTTCGGTCAGAAAATAAAACCTGTCCCTTGTTACAACAGGTGAGCTGCTGATAGGAGAACCTGCATTAAAGCTCCATATTTTCTTACCGCTCTTAATATCAAGCAAATAGATATTTCCGTCAGTGCTGCCGAAAATTACTTTTCCCGGTGTCATCACAGCAGAGCCAGTGATGGCACCTTTTGTCATATACTTCCATAATTCCCTTCCGGTGTTCATGTCGAAACAATACATGTATTTGTCATCATTGCCTATAACAACATATTTGTTTCCCACTGCAGGTATTGCAACAATAGGTCCTGCATTTTGTGTTGCACTTGCCTGCCATAAAACCTTTCTATCCTTCAGGTCAACACAATACAATTCACCGTTATAGTCTCCAAAACATGCTGTTCCTGAATAAATTGCCGGTGAAGCAGCTATATATACCCCAATATTTAAAGTATCGGTTTCTCTTCCTGTTAAAACATCTGCAACCCTCAAAATACCATCACATCCTCCGAAAATGACCCTGTTGCCAAATACTGAAGGAGTTCCGTTTATATAGTTATCGGTTTCAGTCTTCCAGATTAGTTTTCCGGAAGCCGGATCAATACAGTGAAGAAAGTAATCATAGCTCCCGAATACAATACCTGCCCTGCCAGAAGCCTCCCAGTAATTAGCCGATCCGGCAATCTTATTGTCAGTCTTGTAAGTCCATAGAATCCTGCCTGTTCTGCTGTCAACGGCTCTTAAGGTGCCGTCGCCGGAGCCGGCATATACTTTTCCGCCGTAAAAAAGGGGAGGAGCCTCAATTGCACTCCCTGTCTCGCAGCTCCACAATATTTTACCGGCATCATCCATTGCGAAAACAGTACCTTTTTCAGTTCCAAAATATATTACGTTCTGATTTAGTACAGGTGATGATTTCGATCTAGCTCCGCTTGCTGATTTCCACAGGAGTGCAGGCTTATCCGGTATTTCAAAGTCAGTAAAACCTGAAAGTGAACTTTTGCCTCTGAATACAGGCCAGTTATAACTGGTTGCCTGGCTACAAGCAAGCTGGGATATAAAGACGAATAAGAGACACAAACATCTCATATAATGTGTTTTATATTATCTTCGACAAAGCCCCTGTAGGACATACTGAAATATATTTCTCTGCAGTTTCTTTGTCAATGCTTTCAAAACTGACAGTCAGCGGCTCCGAGATAAGAGTAATAAATCCCCTGTTGACAAAGCAAAGTGAAGCATTTTCCTTGCTCTCGTCGGATATCCTTACGCACAGACCGCATTTTATGCATTTTGCATGTTCAAATATGAGGTTTGCCTCCTTGTTTATCTTCTTCAGAACAGGGGCATTAACCATTTTTCCCTGAGGGTCCTTAACTTTTAAAATTACAGAAACATCCCGTAACCTGCAATCATCGGCAGCCCGACAATCGCAATGCATGCAGTTCACAGATTCTGAAGCAGCTGCCCTCAGGTCGCTTATCTCCCTGCATCTTGCAGCATCTTCAGGAACCTCTTTCATCCATTCCTTCTGCTCATAAGCTTCAAGCTTTCCTGTTCTGGATGAAAATTTTTTCCTTACCGGATTAATAATTTTCTGTTTGTCCTTAACATTAATCAATCCGGCAAGATCCTCCGCAGGTTTACCATTTATGAAGGTCTTGTAAACATATAGCATGAGATTACGGATCGATACTGCTTCATCGATTTTCTTCCTCCGGCAGGCATTTTCACAGTAAGCAGGGCAGTCAGTACAGACAATGTCATTCGTTGCTACTTCTTTTGCGGCAAGTTCAAGAGCCGCATTTATGTCTCCTGCCTGAAGATGTCTGTTCATCAGCGGAATATTATAACCTGCAGGGCATACAATACGGCAGGGAGCCTCACATTCTGCTCTGTGTTCGGCAAGAAGCATTTCCACTGCCTTTTTTCTTAGACGGATAACATCATCACCTGATGAATCTATATCCATTCCATCCCTGGCCTTTGCAGTACATGAAGGTATGTAATTATTTGTTTTTCTGTCTTTTACCACACATACCATACATGAGGAATATGGTTCCACATCTTCTCTGTGGCAGAGGGTTGGGATGTAAATGCCGGCTTTTACAGCTGCATCCAGGATTGTCTGCCCTGTTTCAACATCCAGCTCAATATCGTCAATTCTTATCTTCATTCAGACTTACAATTTCTACTGCTCCCTCAGGGCAGACAATCCTGCAATTATCACATTTTGTACATTTTGCAAGATCAATGCTGTGTTTTTCGTACGGTTTGAAATCAATTGCCTGCACAGGACATTCCTGATAGCATTTGGTACATCCTGTACATTGATCTGTTATAACATATTTTACAAGTTCCCTGCATTTTTTTGCATGACAGATTCCTCTTGTGTGCGCCTCATATTCCTCCCTGAAATATTGCAGACCTGTCAGAACAGGATTTGGCGCAGTTTTTCCAAGTCCGCACAGGCTTCCGTTCCTGACATCATGGCTCAGACGTTCAAGTTCCTCAATATCAGCCATTGTAGCCTTGCCTTCACTTAGTGCAGTGAGAATATTTAGCATCTGCTTTGTTCCGACCCTGCAGAAGGTACACTTACCGCATGATTGTTTATGTGTGAAAGAAAGAAAATACTTTGCAATATCAACCATGCAGTCAGTATCATCAAGAACCACAAGTCCTCCTGATCCCATCATTGCACCCATTCTTGACAGTTGTTCATAATCGACCGGAGTGTCGGCCAGACCTGCCGGGATACAGCCTCCTGACGGGCCGCCAATCTGCACTGCCTTGAAAGTTCTTCCTTCACCAACACCATTCCCTATGTTCTCAACTATATCCCTTATTGTTGTACCCATCGGGACTTCAATAAGTCCACCTTTTGAAATTTTTCCGGCTAAGGCAAAAACCTTTGTACCCTTGCTTTTTTCTGTTCCGATATTGCTGAAAGCCTCACTGCCATTGTTTATTATCCATGGTACCAGTGAGAGTGTTTCTACGTTGTTCACAAGTGTGGGCCTGTCCCTGAATCCCTTTTCAACAGGGTAGGGAGGCCTGAAGTGCGGATATCCTCGTTTGCCCTCCATGGAGGCAATCAGGGCAGTTTCCTCACCACAGACAAAGGCGCCTGCACCTTCGAAAATGCTGATATTGAATCTGAAACTATTTTTATTTACTCCAGTTCCAAGGATCCCATGGCTATAACATTTTTCAACAGCATGCCTTATCCTCATTACAGCAAGAGGGTATTCAGCCCTTATGTAGAAAATACCTTCATCTGCTCCTGTTGCATAAGCTGCAATCAGCATGCCTTCAATAATTCTGTACGGAAAAGATTCCAGCAGCATCCTGTCCATAAAGGCGCCAGGATCACCTTCATCACCATTGCAGACAACATATTTCGGTTTGCCTGCTGCCCTGGAAAACAACCTCCACTTCAGTCCGGTTAAAAAACCTGCACCCCCGCGCCCCCTGAGACCGCTTTTGAGTATATTTTCAATAACCTCCTCAGGCAGACTTTTTCCAAGGACTTTTTCAAAAGCGCCAAAGCCTCCAAGCATCCTGTATTCCTCATAAGATTCCGGTGACTGGATTCCGCTGTTAAGCGTGGCCAGGTGCATCTGAAGGTTCAGAAAGTTATTCAGATGCTTTTCCCGCACTTCACCCGGAAGATTGACAGGACTGAATATTTTCTCATCTGAAACGAAACTGTCAGCCAGGTCATTAATCCCGTATAATAATCTCTTGTTAAGAGAGGAGGGCCTTATATGCTTGAGAAGAATTTCTTCCACCTGTTCCTTTCTGACATTTGTATACCGGTAATGGTTGTTATCTTTTGTTACAATCTCCAGCAGCGGAGTCTGATTGCATACTCCGACACAACCTACCGGTTTTACTTTGATTTTCAGATCATAACCTTCCTTAATATCTGTAAGATTAGTCAGGATGTCCCTGCTTCCCCCGGCAACGCAGCATGAGCCCAGGCCAATTCTGACCTCTGCTTCAATATTTTCATCATCATCGTCATTTCCGGCAGCTTTCTCTGCATGGCTTCCTGATAAAAAATCACTTATTATCTCTCTGGCCAGGTTGGGCTTAACATGACCATAAGTCTTTCCGTCTATCTGAATTACAGGTGCCAGAGTGCAACATCCCAGGCAAGCCACTTCTTCCACAGAAAACAGGTTATCCTTTGAAACATTTCGGGATTCATCAATCCCAAGTTCCCTCTGGAAAGCCTCGGATATCAGCTGTGAACCTTTTACATGACAGGCGGTACCTGTACATATCTTTATTGTATGTTTTCCTACCGGCAGATGCCTGAACTGTGAATAGAAAGTTGAGACACCCGAGATCTGACCCGGAGTAATATCAGTCACCTCACAAATATATTTCAGGGCATCGGAGGGCAGGTAATTTAATCTCTTCTGAACTTCCTGCAGTATAAGAATTACTTTTTCCTTTTCCTTTCCCGTAAAGCCAATGACCTCATCAACAGCCGATTTAATACCGGCATGGCCGATGCTGCTGTTGCAATTGCATCCTGTGTCTGTTATCTTATTATCCTTACTCACTTGCAGAAATACAGTATAGGTTTTCTCTTCCTCTTATATAAATCTTTTTATCGGAAAAAGCTGGCGTACAATCAACTGCCTCTCCAAGGGCAGTCTCAGAAAACTGTTCAAACTGATTAGCAGCCTTTACAACAAATCCACGTCCTGTCCTGTCGATCATATACACCTTATTATCAGCTATAACAGGAGAGGCATAGAAGGGATCGGCAAAAGTATGAGTCCACAAGGTATCTCCCTTTTGTGCATCATAGCAGGCAACATCACCGAATCCTGTTGCTATTACAAGTATTTCATCATTGGCAACAGGACTTGAAACATCGGAAGTATAAGCATTATCTTCCCATGCTATTGCAGCGGCTGAGCCTGGCTTTACGGCAGCAAGCTTCTGATAATCTGTCACAGCATAGACCATTGAACTGTTAACTGCAAGTGAAGGTGCAACATCGCCTGAAAGGCAGTTTGCAGACCATAATTCACTGCCGTCAAGAGGATTATATGATGAGACTGAAGGATTGCCGTTAATGACTACCTGCATTTTGCCATCAAATTCAGCAAGGACAGGGGAGGACCAGACCGGATGCCCTGTCCTCATAGTCTCCCACTTCAGCTTTCCGCTTTCAATATCATAGCCCCTCATCGACAGTCCCTTGTTTGATTCGTGCTGTACAAGAAGAGTGTTTTCATGAATCAGCAGAGAACTTGCATAACCATACATATTCTCGAATGAGGTTATATTCAAAGCCCATTTTCTGTTTCCTTCATGATCATAACAAACCATATTGGCATTTGCAAAAATGGCACATACATAATTCTCATTTACTGCAGCAGTTGGGACAGCAAGCCCCGATTCAGCATCCATTTCAGGAAGTTCTGAAGGCTCTCCTTCAATTCCTGATGCCGTACCTTTCCATAGTATCTCACCTGAATTCTTGTCAATACAATATATTTCACAATGGTTTTCCACAGCCCCTGTTATGAAGAGCTTATCTCCCCAGATAACAGGTGAGCTTTTACCCTGGCCGGGTACTTTAAGCTTCCATTTTATGTTTGTTCCGGTTTCTCCGTTCCACTCAACAGGGTAACCTGTTCCTCCCGCAATGCCCTGACTGTTATGGCCCCGGAAAAAGGGGAAATTGACAGCATCAGGAGAGAAACCTTCACTCCCTGTGCCTTCATTTTTTTCATCAGAATTTTTTGCAAGTGCCTCTTTATCTGTTTCATCACTCAGGTCTGGCAGAGTGTTTTTAAGGAACATCGCGGAACCCAGGGCAGCTACAGTGATAAATGACGCAGATATTATTAGTATCCTCTGACCCATTCTGTACTTTTTCGAAAGATCAGGTTTGTTTCCCGGAATTGATGGCTGTAATTTATCCCCTGCAACCAGCAGTCTGTTGCAGATAATGAAAATAACAGCTCCTGCAAGCAACAGATATGATCCTGTTTCCACCTGCCTGCGTGTGGCAAAATATGCTTTTCGGGCCATCAGATCCATTGCTCGCACCTGTTCTATTTTTGCAGCATTCTCAGGATCTTTGTCATATTCTTCCTTAAGAGATACAAATGCGGGATTATCTAGAGGATTTATTGTTTTCAACTGTATGAAACTGAAAAGCATAATGATGGCAACAAGAATTGAGAAAATCCCGGCTATGTTGCCCGTATTCTTAATTATATCCTTATCTTTTGGAGTCAGTCTTATCATTTTACCTGGCTTTTAACTTCTACTGGACAGTATCTGAAACATCTTCCGCAACTGTAACATTTTCCCTTATGTGGTAAATATTCTGTCCTTCTTTTTTTTGTTGTCATCGTTACAAGGGCGGCACCAAGAGATAGTCCCAGAAAGATGCCGATCCAGGGAGATGCTTTTCTGAACCTTGCTATTACAGCCTTCTCACTTGCAAAAAGCTCATCCTCTGTCTGTCCCGACTCTTTAAACGCTTTGGCAGCGAGAGACAGAGCTTCAACGCCTGTTTCCTTTTCAACACGTATTTCCTTTGCCAGCTTCACATCCCTGTGAATACCAGCCAGAAATGGAGCGGTGTTATATAAAAGCAAAGCACCGGCAAGTGTAAAAACAGGAAGCATTAAAACATATCGCAGAAAAATCTTCCTTGATTCTGCAGGATTTTCCTTTACCTGATCATGATTAGAAGGAAGAATAGCATCATAAGGGCAGGCATCATTTTCACACAGCCGGCAGTTAATGCATTCTGCAGGAGTTATTGTAAGATGTTTCCCTGAAAACCTTGAAAAGATATTCAGCAAAACACCATAAGGACAAAAGTATCTGCAATATGGACGATTTATAAAGATGCCGGCAATAATCAGAAGAATCCCGAACACTATCATTGTAAAAGGCGCGTCAAGCCTGAAAAAACCTACAAACGGATCGTACCTGCAGATTATGAACTGACTTTCCATTGCTGCGAAAAGCACAGCTATGGCCAGATATATAAAAGGAACAGCGGCCATTATTGCCTCTACTGCATGAGGCAGTTTAACAGGCTTAATACCTGTTAGTTCCTGAACAGCTCCAAGAGGACAGACTCCTGCACAGAAAACCCTGCCAAAAAGCAGGGCAAAAACCAGCGGTATAATGAAAAACAACAATGCTGTCAGTGGTATGGTGTAACCTTCGTTAAATAAGGCAAGTGCAACATTCTGAACTGACCCTACTGCACAAATACAACCTTCCCGGAAAAAACCGAAATAAGCCAGAGAGAATACAGACATCCAGACAATCCCCTGCCGGGATCTCTTCTTTATTGCGAGCCATGAGGTTACAGACAATGCAATAATTAAAACCGCTACATCAATATATTCCCACACCTGTGACCGCCCTTCAGGGAGATGCTGTTCAGGATAAACGTATCCAGACTCAAATTCAGGTCGGGGAAAACGCTCCTGGGCAAACAGAACAACATGCCACAGAACAAGAAATACAAGCAGTATATATGGTAATAATCGTTTTCTCATCCAGGTATTTAATATCATTTTTATAATCCTTTCTCTAACCCTGTGCCCTGTCCTTTATAACATACTGATAATCAGAAGGAACTCTTGACACTGCATTTGACGGGCAATTCCTTGCTATCGCACAATCATTGCAATTA
Source organism: uncultured Rikenellaceae bacterium (assembly GCA_964516485.1). Classification (GTDB taxonomy): domain Bacteria; phylum Bacteroidota; class Bacteroidia; order Bacteroidales; family VadinHA17; genus LD21. The sequence continues at coordinate 9,751 of CAZEYY010000072.1, read as the reverse complement.
ACACAGAGATCCTGTTTTATCTGCATATACAGTGATCCGTTCCCGAAATCCTTGCAACCCTTGACGCACTTGGCACAACCGTCACAGAGATTCTCATTAATCATATATTCAAAAAACGGTTCCTCAACAAATTTCCGTTCAATTGCATTTGTAGGACACATCTGCACTTCTGCGCCGGTACTGATCGATTTTGCACCTTCTTTCAGGTAGCCGCCGCACAAATCGCAATATCCGCAGAGAACATGCGCATGCACGCATTTTGATGCAGACGGGGTAAGTACACAGCTTGTTTTGCAGTTTCCACAGGTAGTACATTTATAAGGATCTATCTGCCAGACATAACCTTTCCCGGTTGTCTTTTTAGCAAGTACCAGAGGAAGGGCAATGAGAGGAGTAATGGCCAGTGCCATTCCTGCCTTTCTTACAAATTCCCTCCGCGATTCATATTTGTTCCCAGCATCCTTCATTTTGACACGCTCAGATATTTTTCACAATCAGTATTTCCATTGCAGATACCCCTGCCTGAACAGGTTGAACAATTACTTCCGGTTACAGTACGCTTACCAAGCATTGCAGCTATAACTGCGAGCACGGTAAACATTATAATTCTGAAAACTTTCCTTATGAACTCAGTCCTATCCATTCTTTTCAGTTTATCAGTCTGTTAAACACATACAGCTTTGAGTCTGCAGGATTAGCGCAGTATATTATTTTACCATCTGTTGATGCCACATCAAGAGGGACAGATGCTGTGAAATTATTAACAGAAGAAACAAGTTCTGTAAAATTCCCAGCAAAATCAAGGATTTTGATCCTGTTTATACCTTTTTCAGAAGTTATAATCCCCTGAGGAATTAATGCAAAATGGGCAGGATTACAGCAACCGCAAAAACCCTCCGGCTTCATTCCTGAAGTTCCGAATGATGATAGTATTTTGCCATCAAGTGACCTTGTTTCAATTCGGTAATAGCCAGTATTTGCCATTAGCAGGAGGTTGTTATCAGTTAAAGCTATATCGAAGAAGGGGCTGGGAATGTGTAATTTCTCACCAAAATGACCAACCATTGAAAATACTTCACCGTCTTTCTTTATTATGAATACTATCTTGTTTCCTGCATCAGCCACCGCAATATATCTATTATTCGCCGTAACAGAAGTTATGAGGCTGCCATCATCATAAGGTCCCCATTCTCCTCTTATTTTCCCGTCCTTCCCTACAACATATACCGTTTCTTCAGATGCAGCAAACAAACTATCGCCATAAACTGCCAGGGCGGTAACTTCTGCCGGAAATCCGATCTCCCAGTTTTTATTCATTTCCCTGTCAAAGGATATTAAAAATGAAGATCCCCCAAGAAAGATCTCTCCATTTTCAGAAACGCATATTGCCTTAAGGCCTTCCCGTATGAAAACCTCCCTGGCTATAAACCACTGATCAGAATATCCTTCATTCCTAACTTTAGTGTCAGGTGATTCTGCTGTTTCCCTTACAGGTTTTACAGAGTCATATATGATATATGCCATGAAGGCCAGGATGACCAGCAGTGAAAAATATGCATAGTACTTTTTTGCCTTCATGATTAATTTTTTAAACCTATATCAAGCGCCACAAGGTTTCTTGCATCCCTCAATATCAATATATTACCTGCGATTGCCATTGGCCCCCAGGCTTCAATGCCATCAAGTATTTTATATTTAGCAACGACAGAGGCACTTGACTTTTCGATTCTGAAAATATGCAAAACACCGTTATCTTCAAGCAGAAAAAGACGGTCATTAGTGACAATATATGGTCCCAGGCCTCTTCCGAACCGGCTGTCCTTACCACTTGACCATATAGGTGTTTTGAGATTGTCAGTGTTGTAGCAAACAAGTTGTTTCTTCAGTGCACCGGCATTTTCCGGCATTACTGTCCAGACCATGTTATTGGTGATTATGGGAGTATGCTGGTCACTGCAGATTCCTTCGGCGGCTTTGTGACTCTCTATTACTGTTGCACTGAACGACCCATCATAATCAATACGTATTCTGGCGCCACCTGCACCATAACTACCGAAAACAGCTATTTCGTTGTTGCCAAGATACAGGGGAGAGGCCGCAGTGGTTGCCGGATTCCACTCTTTCGTAAGCCATAAAAGTTTTCCTCTGTCTTCACCTTCGGCAGATATTCCGCATACTCCGCCAACAGCATTGTATACATACATTTTTTTATTATGAATGATCATAGGCATTATCGAGCCATGTGACATTCTTAGAGAGTCACGGTTTGGTGTTTTCCATAAAACCTTTCCGCTTGCACAGTCAACACCTATCATAAGAGCTTTTCCTCCGGGAGCCAGAATTGCAACATCATTATCAATAAGCGGGCACTGGCCTGTATACCAGTCAGGTGTTATCCTGCCTTTTGTGCTTCCCGGAATACCATATTCCTTTTCCATGTCAAGCGTCCAGAATAATTTCCCTGTAACAGGATCGACGCACATCACATGCGACCTTGGACCGACTGATACTACATACTTGTCTGTCACAGCAGGTATTGTCCTCGAATATCCGTGATTTCTCTTAAGCTCCACATAATACCATCTTCTCCATAGTTCCGTGCCTGATTTCAGTGAAAAACACCTGAGAGCATCAGCTTTCCGCCGTTCATTATAATCCATGATGTATACCCGGCCGTTATGAACTGCAGGTCCTGCATAGCCTTCACCCACAGAGATCTTCCATGCCAGGGGAGGACCGGATGAATCCCAATTTTCAGCCAGAGGTACTGTGTCATGATTTTTATTGTCAAACATCTGGCCCCTGAATCGCGGCCAGCTGCCGTTAACAAGGCCGTCAAACTGGTTCAGGGTATCAAAAAACTCTCCAATAATTACTGTATCAGGGCGGGGAATTACTTTTGGTCTGTTGTCAAGTCCCGGTACCCTGACAAGAACATCTCCCGGATAATGATAACCACTTATCCACCAGATAAATACTGAGGCAAATACAAGAGCGATTATGCCTGTGACAATTTTCTTATTCAGGACACCAGAAACCATTTTTACCTGTAATAATTTAGTATAGCCCGGCTATTATATAATAATACCTTTTGAATACCGGATTATTTTTTTATCGAGAAGACAGCAAGGTAATCTCCGTGCCTGATGAAAAGCCTTCCCTTGTCAATAACAGGGTGAGCCCATGCAGGACCTGTGCCTTTTGTCACGGTGAATTCACTTATCAGATCAAATTTTTCACTGTTCGGATTCACCAGTCCTACATGGCCCCAGCGTTCCTCATACACATATATAAGGCCGTCTGCGGTAATAATAGAACCTTTATTGAACCACTTGGTTACCCACATCGTCTTTCCCGTATTCCAGTCTACACATATATATCGGCCCATGCTGTTGTTATCGTGTGTTGAACTGTAAATGTAATCGCCAACAAGGACCATACCACCAACATGCGGATTGATTTCAGAATTTTTCCAGACAAGTGAAGGAGCGGTACCGTCAGAGGAGATCTTTATTTTAGCAGCAGTCTGTCCATAGCCGTTTGCTGCAAAGATATAGCCATCCCTGTAGATCGGTGTATGAATATAGTTTTTACCACCTTTCTTGTCATCATTTACCGAACTGAAATCGAACTTCCATATTATTTTTCCGTCAGCAGCATTAACGCCAATAATCCATGTAGGAGTATGTGTAACAATCATCTTCTTGCCATTCTGTTCAACAAGAAGCGGGTTAGTATACATCATTCCTTCATTAAGTGAAGGTGTTTCCCATACTACCTTGCCATTTTCTGTATTAAATGCAACCATTGCGGCAACCGGTCCTCCAGGAGTCACAATAACTTTATTATCAATAACAAGAGGTGATTCGGATATACCGAAACGTGGCACAGTACACTTATATTTAGTAAAATAATCAACTGTCCACAGCAATTTTCCTGCTGCTGATACACATGCGAGTTCACCGGCACCACTTACTACAAAAATTTTTCCATTGTAAAATGTTGGTGTACAGCGGCTTTCCGGATAAGTACTTACCTTTGATTTATTTCCATACTCAATATCCCACTTCTTTTTACCATCCTGGGTAAGTGCAGTAAGAACATCTCTTTCACCCTTTACACCTGTGATATAAATCAGATCATTAGTAACAGCAGGACTTGAATATCCTATTCCGATTCCCTCTGTTTCCCATAACATAGCAGGGCCACCTTCAGTCCAGCTTTTGAGAAGTCCGGTTTCATTATAATTACCTGATTGTCCAGGTCCTCGCCAGCCAATAGTCTGAGCGTTGACTGTAACTGTCGAAATCAGAAGAATAATTCCTGTAATATAAACTTTAATGTTCTGCTTCATAAATACTTGTTTTTGATTTCGCAATATAACAATTAAGGCATGATTTTATTAAATTACTTTCTCTTATCATATACCAGATCCTATGTTTTATATTTTTTTAACAGCCTGAAAGGATGACAAGTTTTATAAATTTTTATTAAATTCCAAACTTAACATATATTATTTTAACACATATATTTATTATATTTTAAAAGTCTTATTGATTATTTTCTACATTATATTAACCATTATAGTATTTACAATTAATTTTATTTATTATATTTGCTGCACAAAATAAAAATAATTTATATAAAAACATGTGTGGTATAGTCGGTGTTTTTGATTTGAAAGTGAACCATATTGATCTCAGGTCCACAGTTTTAAAGATGTCAAAAAAGGTAAGGCACAGGGGGCCGGACTGGTCAGGGATTTATTATTGTGATAAAGCAATTCTGGCTCATGAAAGGCTTTCAATTGTCGATCCGCAGTCAGGAAAACAACCACTTGTAAGCAAAGACGGAAAACTTGTACTTGCAGTTAACGGAGAAATATATAATCACCAGGAAATAAGGAAAAAATATGAAAGCAGTTATGAATTCCTGACCCACTCTGACTGCGAGGTAATACTACCACTATACCGTGATAAAGGACCAGCCTTTATTGAAGATCTTAACGGCATCTTTGCTTTCGCAATTTATGACAGTGAAAAAAATGAATATCTGATTGCCCGTGATCATATCGGCATCATTCCGCTTTACATAGGCTGGGATTCTTACGGTGACTTTTTTGTTGCTTCGGAATTGAAGGCACTTGAAGGTGTATGCAACAAGATACAGGAATTTCTGCCGGGTCACTACCTGTGGAGCAGGGATGGAGTAATGAAAAAATGGTATCAGCGCGACTGGATGGATTACAGTGAAGTTGAAGCCAACACTACAAGCATTGATGATCTCAGAACAGCTCTTGAACAATCTGTACACAGGCAACTGATGTCTGATGTGCCTTATGGAGTTCTTCTCTCCGGCGGACTTGATTCTTCAATAGTATCTGCCGTTGCTAAAAAATTCAGTCAGAAAAGGATTGAAACGCAGGATCAGAGCGATGCCTGGTGGCCTCAATTGCATTCATTTGCGGTGGGCCTTGAGGGTTCTCCCGACCTTGCAGCAGCCAGAAAGGTGGCAACCCATATTAACACTGTTCACCATGAGATCAACTTTACTGTCCAGGAAGGCCTTGATGCAATAAGAGATGTTATTTATCACATTGAGACTTATGATGTTACAACAGTAAGGGCTTCAACACCGATGTATCTTCTTGCCAGAGTTATAAAATCAATGGGAGTGAAGATGGTTCTTTCAGGCGAAGGCGCCGATGAGATCTTTGGCGGGTATCTATATTTTCACAAGGCCCCGGATGCAAAATCATTTCACGAGGAAACAGTAAGAAAGATCAGCAAGCTGCATTTGTATGACTGTCTCAGGGCTAACAAATCTCTGGCTGCATGGGGTGTGGAAGGCAGGGTTCCCTTCCTCGACAAGGAGTTTATGGATGTGGCAATGCGGCTGAATCCCGGAGACAAAATGGTTACAAAAGACAAAATGGAAAAATGGGTTTTGCGCAAAGCCTTTGAGGATTATCTTCCTTCGAGCGTGGCATGGAGGCAGAAAGAACAATTTTCTGACGGTGTGGGATACAGCTGGATTGATACACTCAGAGCCATGGCTTCCAAGGAAGTATCGGATGAACAGCTGAAAAATGCCGGATACAGGTTCCCGGTAAATCCGCCAATGTCAAAAGAAGAATACCTCTACCGGTCAATTTTCAGCGAACATTTCCCATCTGATTCAGCGGCTTCCTGTGTTCCTTCAGTTCCTTCAGTTGCCTGCAGCACCCCTGAAGCCCTTGCCTGGGATGCATCATTCCGGAATATGATCGATCCTTCAGGAAGGGCAGTGAAAAGTGTTCACATGGATTCCTACAAGTAAAAGCTGTGGAAGCATAATTCTGCTCTTGTTTTTATATTACTATCTTTATGTGGCAGGGCTACTGGTTCTGCCACATTGTTATTACTATGAAAGAAATCCTCCTTCTGTATCATAACATAAGGCCAGTTGCCATAGCCTCTCTTTTTGCTGTGGTGTTTATTCTCTCAGGATGCGAAAAGAAATATGCAGAAGAGGAAAGAAAGATTGTAATAAATGAAATAATGCCTGTAAACAAAACAACTGCCACTGATCAGTATGGTGAATATGACGATTGGATTGAACTCTACAACAAATCGTCAGAGAGGCAGGATATTTCGGGCTGGTTTCTTTCTGACAGCAAAAGCGAACCTGCAAAATACAGGTTTCCCCCGAAAACTGTCATAAATGGAAATGGTTTTCTGATTATATGGGCCGATGCAGACACTATGCAAAATGGACTGCATGCAGGTTTTAAACTATCAGCCGAAGGAGAAAAGGTAATATTGTCATACCCCGATGGTGATAAGGTTGATCTTGTTGAATACCCTCCATCCTCACTGGAACTCAGCTATTCCCGTAATCCCGATGGAACAGGCAGCTTCAGATGGCAATTGCCTTCCTTCTCAGGTTCTAATAATACAGATACCAGGTAAAGTCAGTGTGTCACAATAATTCTGATTGATCCATGCTGTTTTCCGTCAGCAGAAAGTGTGCACAAATATAAGCCTGCCGGTAAATTTTGTGTATTAAGTTTAAAATTGTAGTAGCCTTCTTCCTGGTAACAATTAACCGGTATTAACACAACCTTGCCATAAATATCTTTTAGCACAATTGAAATATTACCCGGCACAGAGATTCTGTATTCGATATTTGTTGATGATGTTGCAGGATTGGGATAGTTACGGCAGATTGAATTCTGGAAATTGTATTCCTGCATCTCTGCCGCAATAGCTGTTGTTAAATTATTAACAGTCCCGGGAGTGCCATTCTGAAGGGAAATCCAGTTTTCAGCAAGGTCATTATCGAGCTCAGTACTCCTGAGAGCTAATGTATAACCCTGTCCGTCCGGGAGTTCAGGCCATGGAGCTTTGTTGTCATACCTTACAGAATCTTTAAGATTTAGTTCATCATCATATAACCTGATAACTTCACCACCATTTTTAAAGCCAAAACCAGTGTTTCCCCTGTAATAAATCAGATTCTTATACTGAGAAACCAGCCTTTTTGCATTCTGGCATATAACAAGATAACCATTTGCGGGTATGACGCTTCCATTTGGAAGTGAATATTCATTTTCATCATTACTGTCCCTTAGTTTCCAGCCCGACAGGTCAACAGGAGCTTCCTGCCTGTTATAAAGTTCTGTCCAGTCTCCGGCTTCACTCTCAGGAGCTGAATTATAGTTAATTTCTGAAATAATAACCACAGGTTCAGCACTTTTCAGCTTTTCAAATATTGCAGTTACTTCTCCGCTGCCTGTAATAGAAATATTTGTTTCAGTTGCAGTTATATTACCCGTTATGCTGCCATTATAGTCCCATTGAAGAAATCTGTATCCCGGGTTGGGAACAGCTCGTATCAATACAGGTGTCTCAATGAAAAAATTCCCTGTGAATTCTGGAAGTGGGATTTTTCTGTCATAAACATAAACAGAACCGGCACCGGGTATATTTTCCTTCATTTTTAACTGGGCCATGCCCTTCAGGGCAAATTTGTTTTTCAGATGATTAATTGCATAATCAGGCCTCTGTTTAATAAATGAAATTATTGCCTCATAGTTCTTCATCCATTGTTCAGGTGAACTGAATGTTGGAGAAATTGTCCAGTTCTCATGAAAATCAGGATCAAGCAGGCCTCCCCATTTTAAAGTATGCCGCGGGATCTCGGGTTCCAGAACAGCTTTGAACTCAAGCGCTTTCTTTTCAAGGATTTCAGGCTTAAATATAGTGCTTATATACAGTGCATAACGCTGGATAAACCGGTTCCTGAATTCCTGGTTTTCGAGCAGGCTTCTTAACAGCATGGTGGACCATGGAGGGTTAGGCCAGGAGGGGCCGTTAATCGCAGTGGCATCTTCCAATGTGTTTGCATTAGTCCTTATGAAAGTCTGATCAAGGTCGAAACAGATCCATCTCCAGCGCCTGAAATTTGTTTCTGACGAATTCCAGTATTTAATATTGTTCCCCGGCCAGTCTTTTTCTGCAAGATAGATATGAAGTATCTCATAGTCAATGAACTGATCTATATCAATTTGTGATTTAACAAAATTGTAGTTTGCTTTATTCAAAAGTGTACCTGATCCAATGAAGCTAAGCAAACCTGAGTATTCGGTGGAACTTCCATAAACAATTGAATAATTGCTCTGGAGGATATTTACCGAAGTTTCATCAACATTGAAATTGCTCTCAAGATAATGTTCACTGATTTTCTCCCTGATATCATGGATTCCCCAGTAATTGCCGTTGAAAAAGACAACTGCCGGGCGGTAGGCCTGAAAATCAAGATCCAGCATACCAATACCGGTATACTGCGCCAGTGCATCCCTTACAAAGGTCCTTACCTGATCATCTGCCGAACTTCTGAGAACAAATGAATTGAACTCATAAATCTTTTTGTCCGGAAACAGCTGATAATCAAAGGTTCCCTTGCCATATCTGTTCCTGGCATACAATGCAAGCGACTTCTGTGGAAAACGTGTACGTGAACATCCTCCGTAAATTTTTATACCTGCTTCCTGGTTAATAGCCGCCTCGCCATTTAATTCATAGAGTTCCACATTTACCGGTCTTTCCCAGTCCTGGTTCAGGTTTCTTTTTGTCGTATCACAAGAACCCTTTCGACCATTGGTTCCTGTTACATAAATGCCTGTCATGTCATCGAAAAAATTAGCTGAATCAGTAACAATTGAAATAACAGGAAGGTGGATTTCTTCGTTTATTAAATATGTCTGTGTGACAACCACGCCCGGGATCTTTCCTTTTTCAATAACCCTGGCACGCAGTGCTGTTGTCTTTTCAAGATTTAAAGGAGAGGTATATTTTGATGTAAGCGAATCGGGTTCCTCACCGTTAATTGTATAATAAATATCGGCAGTATTGTTTTCAGTAATCAGCTCAACTGTCTGATTACCATTATAAATACCTCCACTGAGTGAAAATTCAGGTTGTCCTGAAATTGAACTGTAGTATGATAAGGAATTTGCAGCATCTTTGGTTGGCCTGGAAAAATATGCCAGAATTTCCCCTCCGGTCCTTCCAAAGGAAATATCACTCATCTGGAAACCATAACTGAAACTGTCTGCAACTGCTCCCAGCTCATTAAAAAGACCTATAAAACCTTTCTCCTTATTAAGATTGAAATTAGTATGACCTGCTATGTCTGATTCATCTGCCCAGAAAGAAATAAAGCCACCTGGAGCCACTTCTGCCCCTGGCGGGATCTTCCACATTTTTTT
>CAZEYY010000071.1:0-18919 GCA_964516485.1 uncultured Rikenellaceae bacterium | reverse complement strand
GAGACACTGTTACTGTTTCCGCTTGATTCTTACAAGCGCTGTTCAGATTCATTAGCATAACAAACACAAAAATAAGTTTGGCTGAGTTTTCCATGAGATAACAATTTTTCTTGCACAAAGTTGAAAAAGAATTTTGTTAATAATCAGGACTGATGGAAAAAAATTCCATATTTCCTTTCATACTTAAAGCTTCTTAACGTATTTTGCAGGAAAAGTCGCAAAGTGAACAAAATTACAGACAAGCTCAGAGCTGAATTCAGAAAGCTCGGAGATGAAAAAACCCGTATCTCCGGTGAAAGATATTTCAAAGAAGAGGTTAAAATGTACGGCATAAAATCAGTTGTTGTTCAAAACACCGGAAAGGAATTTTACAAACTTCTTGAAAATCATGATAAAGCCTATGTCTTTGGATTGTGTGAAGAGCTCTTTCAGTCGGGAATGATGGAGGAATCATTCGTTGCCTGTAACTGGTCATACAATGTCAGGAAACAATACACGGGAGATGATTTTCAGATTTTTGAAAAGTGGATTGAAAATTACGTAAGCAACTGGGCTACCTGTGACACACTTTGCAACCATACTGTCGGAGAGTTTATTGAAATGTACCCCTTGCACCTGTCAGGTCTTAAAAAATGGGCACACTCCGGCAACCGGTGGGCTAAACGGGCTTCTGCTGTATCTCTTATAATTCCGGCAAGGAAAGGTTTGTTCCTCGATGACATTTTTGAGATAGCAGATATATTGTATTCTGACAAAGACGATATGGTTCAGAAGGGCTACGGATGGATGCTTAAGGCAGCAAGCCAGGCTCATCAGAATGAAGTTTTTAACTATGTGATGCGAAAAAAGGCAACTATGCCCAGAACCGCGCTCAGGTACGCGATTGAAAAGATGCCCGCGGAAATGAAGAAGTTGGCGATGGATAAGTAGGTGGAAGGTGGAAGGCGGAAGGCAGAAGGCGGAAGGCAGAAGGAAAAAGGAAAAAGGAGAAAGGAGAAAGGAGAAAGGAGAAAGGCGGAAGGCGAAAGGAAGAAGTTATACCACAAAAAAGTGATTGCTAATTAAAAGATATATATGAAAGAGATAATTCCGATAATACTGATATTTATTTCAGGATTGACTCTGACTGCTCAGGACAGGGTGACAGGTCATGATTTTGCAACACGATCGGAAGTAATTGCACGCAATGGAATGGCAGCAACAAGTCATCCGCTTGCCACCCAGGCTGCACTTGACATTCTGAAGAAAGGAGGAACAGCAGTTGATGCAGCAATTGCAGCAGATGCTGTTCTCGGAGTTGTTGAACCTACAGGCTCTGGAATCGGTGGAGACATTTTTGCAATAATCTGGAGCGCTGAAAAAGGAAAGCTTTACGGTCTGAATGGCAGCGGACGTTCACCCCGGTCACTTAAACTTGACTACTTCAGGGAACAGGGATTTGAATTCATTCCCTCTTACGGTCCTCTTCCTGTATCTGTTCCAGGTTGCGTTGACGGCTGGTTCGAAATGCATGACATTTTTGGAAAACTACCGATAAGTAATATTCTTCAACCGGCAATAAGCTATGCCAGGGACGGATTCCCTGTTACAGAGGTCATTGCTTATTATCTTGAACGCAATACTGCAGCTCTTAAGGAATTTCCAAATATAAAGGAGGTATATATGCCCGGAGGAAAAGCTCCTTCGAAGGGTGAAATCTTCAGAAATCCCTTACTTGCAAGCACTCTTGAAAAAATAGTAAAGGGCGGGAGAAATGAATTTTACCGCGGAAGCATTGCAAGGGATATTGACGCATTCATGAAAAAGAACGGAGGTTTCCTTTCCTATGATGACCTTTCAAGACATCACTCGGAATGGATTGAACCTGTTTCAACATCATACAGGGGCTATGATGTTTGGGAGTTGCCTCCAAACGGACAGGGCATTGCCGCACTTCAGATGCTTAATATCCTTGAAGGATACAACATAGCCGCAATGGGCTTTGGATCAGCAGAGTACATACATGTTTTCACTGAAGCCAAGAAGCTTGCCTTTGAGGATCGCGCAAGATTCTATGCCGATCCCACATTCGGAGACGTTCCGGTTTCACAACTCATCTCGAAGAAATATGCAGCAGAGAGAAGAAAACTGATTGACAATAACAGGGCAGCAAAGATTTATGATGCCGGGAAAATTGAAGCCGGTAACACAATCTACCTGACTGTTGCAGACAAATTTGGCAACATGGTCTCACTTATTCAGAGCAACTACAGGGGAATGGGTTCAGGGATGTGCCCCACGGGGCTGGGTTTTGTACTTCAGGACAGAGGTGAGATGTTTACTCTACAGGAAGGTCATCCTAATGTCTATGCACCGGGAAAAAGACCCTTCCATACAATAATTCCTGCCTTCATCACAAAAAACGGGGAGCCATACATAAGCTTCGGAGTAATGGGAGGCGACATGCAGCCCCAGGGACATGTACAGATTGTTGTTAATCTGCTTGACTTCAAGATGAATCTGCAGGAAGCCGGTGATGCACCAAGAATATATCACAGCGGATCATCTGAACCAACGGGCCAACAGATGACTGACGGAGGAATATTGCATCTTGAAAGCGGTATAGGTACTGAGGTACTGCAGAAGCTTATGAGGATGGGACACGTAATACAATGGAACCTTGGCGGCTATGGGGGATACCAGGCTATTATGTGGGATTCGAAGAACAAGGTGTATTATGGTGCATCCGAGTCGAGAAAGGACGGACAGGCAGCAGGGTATTGACAGGGCGCAGGGCTTAGGGCTTAGGGCTCAGGGCTCAGGGATCAGGGCACAGTAGCCAAGCGTCGAGTGTCGTTAACTGAAACATATAATTAAACAATTGATAATCATGAACAAAAACAGAATTTTAACAGGAGCAGTGCTGATAACAATTGCAGTTTTATTGATTACTTCATGCAGCTCGCCTGAAAAGAAAGCAGAAAGACTTATAAACGAATTCATGGAGAAATCGGGTACTGTGGGGCTTTCTGTTGCTGTTGTGAAGGATAATAAACTCATTTATACAAGTGCTTTCGGAAAGAGCAGTATTGAACAGAACAGGCAAATGAATCCGGATGATATTTTCCGTATTGCATCTATATCCAAGTCATTCACAACTACTTCAATACTTACACTAATAGAAAAAGGAGCCATCACAGTTGACCAGGATGTGAGCACTCTCATAGGTTTTGTAGTGCGCAATCCAAAGTACCCGGAGGTTCCTATTACAGTTAAAATGCTCCTCTCCCACAGCTCCTCGCTGAATGATTCACAGGGATATTTTTCAATGGACTTCCTGAATCCTGCCGTAAACAGTGATTATGCAAAATGCTACAATGATTATATGCCAGGTACTGGATACGAGTATTGTAACCTTGGATTCAACACTCTCGGCACAATTGTAGAAAAAATTTCAGGAACAAGGTTCGATATTTATGTTAAAAACAAAATTCTCGATCCTCTGAAGCTTACTGCTAGCTTCAATGTTGATGATCTCCAGGGATATAACCTGGCTTCACTCTATACTGCCGATACAACAGGGAAGCCAGTATTCAATCTGGAAAAATCAGCATACCTGAGCAGAAAAGGTATAATTGATTCAGGCAAATATGTAATTGGTTACTCAGCACCTCTGTTTTCACCTACTGGAGGCATGAAAATATCAGCGCCCGGTCTGGCAAAATATATGATTATGCACATGAATTACGGTCTCGATCCCGAAACAGGTACAAGAATAATTAATGAAGAAAGCTCGAAGCTTATGCAGACTCCGGTGATCGGAACAGGTGAATCAGATTCGTACTGCATGGGTCTGACAAAATCAAGCACTCTTATTACGGGGGAAACAATGACCGGTCATACAGGCTCTGCCTATGGCCTGTTCAGCGGAATGTACTTCGAACCCGAAAAGAAATTCGGAGTAGTAATGATGACTAACGGAACAACCTCGCAATATGGCAATTACGTTGATGGCTTTGCACCGGTTCAGAGGGAAGTAATGCGAATTCTGTACGAGGCTTTCATAAAATAGGCGAAAGGCGTACACAATTACTTTATTCCAAGAAGATCAGCAATACCGTTTATAAATGTAAGCGGGTGAACAGGATTTCCTGGCACATATAGGTCTATTTTATTATTTTCAATGAAGGACCTGTCGAGAGCAGGGCTGCCGGCAAATATTCCTCCGCTTATTGCATCTGTTCCTGCCAGTACAATAATCTTTGGTGAAGGTGTTGCATCATAAGTCAGCTGCAGTGGGACTGCCATATTTTTTGATACCGGGCCTGTGATTACAATTCCGTCAGCATGACGCGGAGAGGCGACAAACTCTATTCCATACCTGCCCATGTCGAAGTTCACATTGCCACAGGCATTAAGTTCAAGCTCGCAACTGTTGTCACCTGCAGCAGACACCTGCCGCAGCTTCAGAGAACCACTGAATATTCGGCGTATTTCTGTTCTGATCAGGTTCTCATCAAGGGTAATTTGTTTTGTATCGCCTTCTTTCACAATGAGTTTATTCCGATCATTAGTTGCCAGCCTGTAATCGGTGGTGAATTTTACTTTTCCGGGAAATAATCTTGAACACTCACCGCAGAAAGTACATTTACCCAGGTCAATTGCAACAGGATCAGTACTTATTGCACCTGTAGGACAACAACCTGCCAGAGCATGAACATCCGCAGGCAATGACGATATTTCAGGCTTTCCCCTGAAGATCCCCGGTACCCTGGCAGCTCTGAGGTCAGGAATATATTGTTTTCCCTGGTGATATAATATTTTAATTGTATTGAACATAGCTCATTATGAATTACTTGTTAAAGGTCATGTCCGCAATATGATAAGTCAAAGCTCTTGTTGCATACAGGAAAATCTGAAATTTCATTGTTGCGCACGGCAAGAGCCAGGGCAAGCCAGTTATGGAATGAAGGGTCCTTTATCTTATATACTCTGAGGTTTCCCTTATTGTCAGTAAGTGCTGCATGGCATATCTCACCCCTCCAGCCTTCCGTAAGGGAAACTGCAAATTGTTCCGGCAAAAGACCTGCTTCTGTTACATGACTATTTACAGGTTCGGGAATATTCTTTATCAGTTCCCTCAGGTAAGCTATTGACTGCCAAACCTCCTCCTTTCTTATCTGTACTCTTGAATAAACATCGCCATGGTGCTTAATGACAGGAGTATGATTCAGGGTATTGTACAGGCCGTAAGGATGGGATTTCCTGATATCGCGTTCAAGTGCATTCATCCTTGCCGACATTCCTACAGTGCCAATTGAAAGCAACTGGTCATACGTGAGCATACCTGTTCTTTCAAAGCGTGAAAGGGTGCTTGGAAGGGTTGATATTTCTGCATTGATCTCACGGAAATCCGGTTCAAAACGATCAAACACTTCTGCAAGCCGGTCAGCCAGTTTCCGGGTAAAAGGGAAAGGATTATAGTAAGGTCTGATAAGTCCCTTTGATAAACGGTTGCCGCACCATTCCTGGAAATAATTTATAACCGGTGTTCTCAGCCTACCCAGGACAGAGCTTCCAAGCTGATATGCAACATCAGTGCAAAGAGCGCTCAGGTCACCGGTATGTATTGCTATACGTTCTATTTCCTGTGCTACTGTTCTTGAAAAAAGCATTTCATCATCAGCCTTTTTTCCCGATAGTGCTTCAAGCAGGTAAGCAAATGCTGTTGTATGGCCTATAACGCTGTCTCCTGCAATTGATTCAGCCAGGGTTACTCGTTCAATAAGCTTCTTCTTTTCAAGAAAGAGCTGCTCCACACCACGATGCTGATAACCAAGCTGAATCTCCAGATGAAGAATCTGTTCACCGTTGCAGATAAACCTGAAGTGACCCGGTTCAATTATTCCTGCATGTACCGGCCCCACTCCCACCTCATGCAATTCCTCACTCGATATGTTATAAAAAGGATAGTTTGCGATTATACTGTTTCTATCTGCTCTCCATTCTGAGTAACGGACAGGTTTCAGCCAGGGATGATCAGAATATCCGATACCAAAATTTTCATTCAGCTCCCTCTCAAATTTCTCAAACGAAAAGTTAGCAGCTGAAAATGATCTTAATGTTTCATTTCCACTGACACTGGCAGATGATACGAGTATATTGTGCTGAATATCATCAGCAATACAGCATATCAGCCTGATCATGTCATGTTCCCTGTACCCGAAATATAAAACACAGTGTCGCTCAGGATGGTTTCCGGTAAGCGACAGGTTCATCTCAAGAAACTGCTCATACCCCGATTCGGGAATAGATTCAGCAGGAATAGCCTGGTTATTTTGAATTGATATATATTTCATTTCAGGAAGGTAATATACTTACAGCGTCTTTTAAAAGATCAACAAAAACTGCTGGCGGATTAAGACCAAGCCAGATTGCAGTGAAGAGCATTGCATACTGAGTCAGTGTTTCCCATGGATTTATTTTTGGAATTTTCGATTCATCAATTCCTGATACAGGGAGAAAGAGAATTTTAAATACATTCTTTCCAAATGCCCAGATTACAATTGTCAGAAGAACTAGTACTATAATCAGAATAGCTATATGACTGCCTTCAAAGAGCGATCTGAAGATCATAAATTCGCTAACAAACAGACCTGAAGGAGGCATGGCAGTTGCACTTATAAAACCGAGAAGCAGCACAATGGCCCCCGCAGGATGATATTTAAAGTAATTGCCGGTATACAGGATACTTTTGCTCTGAAAAGTCCTGTATAACTGGTTAAACTGGAAAAATAGCCCGGATTTCACAAAGGCGTGCAATACAATATGAAGCAATGCAGCGTAATAGCCAATTCCTCCTGCGGCGATTCCGAGCATCACAATACCCATGTGCTCTATGCCGGAATAGGCAAACATCCTCTTGATGTTCATTACTTTTGTCATATAGACTGCTGCAACAAAAATTGAAAGAACTGCAGCTATCATTATAACAAGGTTCGCCCAGCTGTGAAGTGAAGTATGGGCCACAACAGAATAAAACCTGAAAATACCGGTGAATCCAAGATTCATCAGGACACTTGCAAGAAGCGCACCTGCAGGTGCCGGCGCCTTGTCCTTTGCATCAATTCCGGCAGTGTACATGGGTACAAGTCCCAGTTTGGCCGTGAAACCTGTGAAAATAAACAGAAAAGAAAGCTTCAGCCAGAACTGGTTAAGGTCATCTTTGTGAAGCATCAGGTTGCTGAATGAAAGATCGTCAGAACCGGCATGCTGAAGAGACAGGCTGAGGAAAAGTATGCCTATAAAAACAAACGTAATACTTATTGCACAGATAAACAGATACTTCCACGTTCCCTCAAGTGCCAGCTTGTTCCGGTGGTGATAAATAAGCATTGAAGCTGACAGGGTTGTAAGTTCTGTAAAAATCCATATCACGGCAAGGTGATTCGCCAGATATGCTGCAGTAATTGATGTGATAAGGGCAACAATAGCTGCGAAATATATTCCCCTCGATTGTGGTGTCTCATCATGCCTTACTATATAAAGGTAGCTGTGAAAAAGCGCCGGAAGAGTGATTATTCCAAGGGTAATAAGCAGTAATAATCCAAGGGAGTCGAATGTAAAATAAACAAGAGAGGTACTCTTATAATTAAAGCATACATAAAGAGTGAAAGCAGTCTGCAGAATGCCGAATAATACAACAAGGAGGTAGTTTAAAAAGGTATTCCTGTTGAAAAAAAGCAAAGCTGCTATTGAAAAGGCTGATATTAAGTAGATTCCGGTCATTTTTACAAAATTTAATAATCCTTGAGGTTACTTAGCTGGTCAACATCCGCATCCCTGAACACATCGCCTATCTTGTTCAGGAAAATTCCAAGTATCAGAACGCTGGCAAAGACATCGAGCATTATTCCCAGGTTCACAAGGTTGGGCATCTCATTACCAACAGCAAGTGACAAAACAAATACCCCGTTCTCTATTATCAGGTAGCCCATTACATGGGTTATAATTTTTTTCCTCGAGGCAATAAAGTAAAGTCCCGTGAAAAGGGTTGACAGGGACACAATGAAGAAGATCTTATCAAGGTGAGTATCCTTTATTGAGTTTGACAGAAGAATTGTTACAACAACTATAGATGTCACAATAATAAGTGAAACAAAATGAGGAAGATAGGGCTCTGTCTCCCTTGTCATCCTGTTTCGCTTGATAAGATATGAAATAAACAACGGTACGGCAACAGCCTTGAAAATAATGGTTTCAAGCATTATAAGTACCAGGTTCCATGTCTCAATATCCTTCAGCTGGAGGTAGGTAACCCCGAACAGTATGAATCCCTGGAGGGCAAGAACTCTTACATAGGTAATTATCCTGTTTGCAATTGAGACGTACAGAAGTGTTATAATCAGTAATATCAGAAGAACATTAGTCATTGTCTGAATATTTAAACAAATTTTTCAAGAACAAGCAGCACTCCAAGGAATATCAGGAAGCTGACTGATGAAAGTGCCAGGATAAACTGAGGATTATGATTCATCCTGAACCGCGCCATGAATGACTCAATTAATCCTACTGTAGCGGCAAATACAACCTGTATAAATAAAAATGCTGCCATGGACCATCCATGGCTAAGGCTGCCAATAAAGAATCCTGCTATCAGTGCACCGTACATTGCAAATTTCAGATATCCTGTATAGATTATCAGTCCCAGGTCGAATCCGCTGTTGTCGAGAATCATTACCTCATGCACCATTGTAAGCTCCAGGTGTGTCTTTGGGTCATCAACCGGCATCCTGCTGTTTTCTATCATTGCGATCATTATAAGAACAAATGCCGCCAGTATTCCCAGTGTGTATGTAATTGAGGAGCCAAGGTGTAGGCTGTTGAATATGTCATAAAACGAAGTGAATCCGGTTAAAAGTGAAAAAGAACCAAGCAGAATGAAAAAGGCAGGCTCGGCAAACATTGAATAGAGTGCTTCACGGCTGGCGCCCATTCCTTCAAAGCTGCTTCCTGTGTCCATTGCAGCAATTATGCTGAAGAATTTACCCAGGGCAAGAACGTAGGCGAAGAAAACAAAATCTCCGTCAAAACTGACAAGCCCCCTGTGCTGGCCGATTGGAATTACAAGACAGGCCATCAGTACCGATGAAAAGTAAATTATGGGTGCAATCCTGAAAATGAAGCTTGTAGTATCGCTGTAAACTGCACCTTTCCTGAAGAGCCTGACAACATCCTTAACCGGCTGCATTAAACCTGGCCCCAATCTTCCCGAAGTAAGGCTTTTTGTCCTCAGAATAATTCCCGGGAAAAAGAGACTTACAAGCAGTATTAAGCTTATGCTTATCATTTTACATAGTTTTTAAAAAATTCAAAATTGCCGATATCTTATCGATCAGCAGAGGTATAGTAATTACTGCCGCAACGAAAATAATACCATAGAGGATATATAACTGCAGCCTGCCATTCTGCAGAAAACGGAACTGATCAGTAAAGCTGTTCAGCAGTTTCAGTGGTTTATCAATTAAAAAACGCTCAATCTTATCATAAGGATGCGTTTCATAATGAGATTTTCCCGGAAATACTTCATTAAGTTCTCCCTCATTTTTCTCAATATCAAGAACCGGCTTTGCCAGCTTTGCATAACTTCTTACAAATGAACTTGCTGTATATTGTGTCCTTTCTGCAGTTGACTCATACGCACACCCCCAGGTGGAACCTCTTTCAATGACTTTTTTCTTTTCAGACCTTTTCCTTATTAATAAAAGTACAGAGATAAGAGCTATAAGGCCAACAAATAACCAGTTTATTGAAGCAAGGGAAGCCGGCGTGTTTACCTGAGGCAGATCAGGATTGAATCCGGCATTTAGTGTGAATAAATTAACAGTATCATTCAGGACTCCTGTAAAGTATGAGGGGAATAAACCTATCAGGATCATAAGCAGCGTGGCAAGGCACATTGGAAGTAATTGCAAAACAGGAACTTCAGTGGCATCAGGCAGGGTTCTGTCACGTCCAGTTCCAAGAAATACTATACTGTAAGCTTTTGTAAAGCACAAAATAGCGAGCCCTCCGATAAGCACAAGGGCTCCGACTGAAAATACAATTGAAATCAATGAAAGCAGATCGGCAGTAAGAAGCCAGTTATAGAAGCTCCCAAGTATCAGGAATTCAGAGATAAAACCATTAAGCGGAGGCAGTCCGCATATAGCAAGAGCAGAAATTAGGAACAACAAAGAGGTTGCCCGCATCTTTTTAATAAGACCTCCAAGTCGCTCTATATTGACAGTACCTGTAGTCTGCAGTACATTCCCGGCACTATAAAAAAGGACTGATTTGAACAGTGAATGGTTAAGTGTGTGCAGAAGCGCTCCCGAGAAACCAAGTATTGTCATCATCTTGTTCATTGTACCAAGACCAATGCAACCCAGGCCGATTCCAATACCTATAATGCCGATGTTTTCTATTGAATGATATGCCAGAAGACGCTTGAGGTTATGCTGCACAATTGCCAGCATAACACCATAGAGTCCGGAGATAACCGATATTGACAATATGATGTAACCAATTGTAACATAATCTGTTTTAATCATAAGCAGCATCCTGAGTATGCCATAGATGCCTATCTTTATTACTACACCTGACATAATTCCTGAAACATGGGAAGGAGCAGCCGGATGTGCATAGGGAAGCCAGGTATGGAAAGGCACAAAGCCTGCCTTTATTGCAAAACCTGTGAATAAAACAAGAAACAGCAGGCTGCCGGCAAGTGATGAATGACTGTGAGTATAGGATGAGATGGAATCAAAACTGTAGCTTCCGGTTTTTATTGCAATATAGATGAAACCCAGCATCAGGAATACAATGCTTACATGTGACTGAACCAGGTAATTGATCCCTGCTTTGATTGTTTCAGGCTTATGATGATCAAAAATAACAAGTACAAAAATTGCAAGTGCCATTATCTCCCATAATAGCAGAAAAATGAAAGTATTCTGAACAGTACAGATTGCTGTTAGTGAGAATTGTAAAAGCAGAAATGCAATTGAATGAAGTGTAATGTCAGATGTTCTGTCGATATGTGTCTTCATGTAGCTGAAGCCGTACACAGCACCGGTTATTATTGTAAAATTGATAAGGAGAATAAACCAGGCTGACAGCGAATCAATTCTTACAGTCACCTCACCAAAAAGATAAGTCCCGCTAAGCACAGTTTCCCATACGGAGCCGTTGAGTGATCTTAAAGCAGCAATAATGCTGATTGAGCCCATTGCAATTACCGTTATCAGAGCTATTATGCCTTTAAGTCTGACACGCGTAAGCAGAATCAGCAGTATAGCAAGCAATACTATTATTATCAGAGCATTAATCACTTCATAAAGTTTAACAAAGTGCCAATAAAAATAAGCATGATGAAGACAATTCCATATATAACATAAGCCTGAATTCTTCCGTTCTGAATGAACTGGAACAAATTCATGAAACGCCTTGTAATATAAAGAAGCGGATCAACTATCTTACTGTCAATAATATCGAGATAAAATGACCTGTATTTTCTCTTTTCGGGAAAGATCTCATTTCTTTGCAATTCCTGATAACTCTTCTTTTCTGTTACAACGAAATTCAGAAGTTTTCCGAGCGATTTTGAAAAGGATTTACCGGTATACTGCATCCTGACAGATGGATTCACATAGCCACAGCCCCAGGTCTGTGACTGCAGGTTTTCAGATCCTTTTACAAGCGTTTTTCTTAACAGGAATACAGCTGCAGATATAAGTATAAAAATTACTGAAGACAAACTGACACCCTTCATAATACCTGTTGTATGAACAAGATAGCTACTGTCATACCCATTCTGAATTAAACCCATTCCATCGATAATTCCGAACAGTGTCTTCATGAAGAATCCGGGAAAGAATGCAATTAGCAGCATGATGCATACAATCAAATACTGAGGAATAAGCATAATAGACGGAACCTCAGTTGCCGGATGCTCAGTCTGCTGGCGCTGATTCCCAAGGAACACTGTTCCAAAGGTCTTTGTAAATGTAATTACAGAAATACCCCCTATAACAGCTAATCCTGCAAGAGTTATTATAAGTATGATCATCTGTGAAATGCCGCTTGTCGTTATTCCGGCAAGCAGACCGGAATATATGAGGAACTCAGAAACAAAACCATTAAAAGGAGGAATGCCTCCTATTGCTACAGAAGCCACCAGGAAAAGTAAGGCTGTTTTAGGCATGTGCCTGATAAGGCCTCCCAGCTTATCCATGTCCCGCGTATGCGTCTGTCTGTAAACTGAACCTGCTGAATAAAAAAGCAGTGATTTGAAGAGAGAGTGGTTAAGCACATGCAGCAAGGCTCCACCGAATCCGAGTATAGTCAGAATTGTCTGTCCGGTTCCGATGCCCATAAGTCCAAGACCTGTCCCAATACCTATAATACCGATATTCTCAATTGTACAGTATGCAAGCATGCGCTTAAAGTCACGGTGCAGTGAGGCATTTAGTATACCAAACAAACCTGTCAGCAATGAAAGGCACAGGATAAGTACTCCGATAAGCAGAAATTCAGCTTTTAGAAAGGTAATTATCCTTAAAATGCCGTAGATACCAAGTTTAACAATAACTCCCGACATTACCCCGGAGACATGGGATGGAGCAGCAGGATGAGCTTCCGGCAGCCAGGTATGTAAACCCAGGAAACCTGACTTGAAACCAAAACCTGCAAAGAATACAAGGAACAGCCATATATTCACTTCCTGTCCAAAATAATCATTCAATCCCCTGAAATCAAAGGTTCCTGTTTTGAACCATGCCCAGATAAATCCCACTGTTAAGAGAACAACACTAAGATGCATCTGTACAAGGTAATTTACCCCTGCCTTTATCACTTTCGGATTTTTATAGTCAAACAGCACAAGCAACAATGATGATAGCGACATTATCTCCCATGCTGTAATGAAGGCTATACTATGCTGAATCATGCACACGAGGAGCATTGAAGCATAAAAAAGCACATACAGTATCCAGTGAAAAGATATTTCTGCAGACCGTGCAGAATAAGCCTTTAGGTATCCGGTCCCATAAAATGCACCAGTAACAGAAGTGAAATTTATAATCAGTATAAACCATGCTGAAAGTGAATCAACTCTTAATGGTATATCACCAAAGAAAATTCCTCCGTAGATTATGTATTCAATACTTCCACCAGAAAAAATCCTTAGCGCCAGAAAAGAAGTTACAAATGCTGCAAGGCTTACCGAAATGATGCTAATAACCGGTTTAATTCTCTGCGGGACAAGAGGTATTGCAATCATCCCTGTAATTACGACTAATGCAAATGCTTTGAAAAGAAAACCAATTAATTCGCTTCCCTCATATACCATCATCTATTAATTTGGTCATCTGTCTGAATAAAACAGGGTGCAAAGTAAATAAAAACTTACCAGCACAGGCCTTACCAGGTTATTAATTATTAATCCGGTTGAAAATTATTTACAAAACAATTATAAATGAACAAGTTTAGCCTTGTATTAATTATCTGATAAACAATATGTTCACTTAACCGATTTCTCCTTCTTCTCCCTGAAACGAACTACTGCATCAATCACAATGCTCCCTCCAAGATAACCAAAAGCTGCACCCCATAAGGTCATGAGATACCATTTTGATTTAATGGGACATGTACCGGAAAGGCAGCCGACAAATTTCCAATAAAGGAAACCTCCTATAGCGCCAACCACAGTTAATATTATGACTAACAGATTTTTATTGACAAATTCCTTAATTTTCATATTGTTTGTTTTTGTTATTACTGCTCAATGCTGCCCCTGCCATGATTATGCTTCCTGCTACCTGAATATCCTTCTTTTATTCAGCTCCCTCTGATATTCAGCAGCATACCTGTTGTGTTCCGAGAGGGTTCTGGAGAAATTATGATAGCCTGAGAAATCAGCTTTCGCTGCAAAGAACAGGTAATTATGCTCTTCGGCATTAAGGACGGCATCTATGCCTTCTACAGAGGGACAACCTATGGGTCCGGGTGGGAAGCCCCTGTATTTGTAAGTATTGTAGGGTGATTCCGCTTCAAGATGTATTTTCAGTACACGTGTGATTGTAAAATCATTCAGTGCAAACTTTATAGTTGGGCAAGCCTGCAGGGGAATGCCCCTTTTGAGTCTGTTAAGATAAACTCCTGCAATCCTGGGCTTCTCATCCTTCCTGTTTACCTCATCATCAATAATTGATGCAAGTATTGAAACCTCAATTCTGGTAAGTCCCTTTTCTTCAGCCCTTTTCATACGGTCATCATTCCAGAACCTTTCATACTCTTTCAGCATCCTTTTATAAATACCTTCAGGAGAAGTGTTCCAGAAAAACTCATAGGTGTCGGGAATAAACAGGGCTATTATTGTTTCCCTTCTGAATCCCTCATTTTTATAATTTGATTCATCCGAGAAAAAATTAAGAAATTCAAGTGAATCAGTCTCAAGCTGCTTACCGAATCTGCCTGCCAGCTGTTCAATTGTTCTTATATTATTAAAGGTTATCCGTACAGGAGCCTGATCTCCTGATCTCAGAATATTAATCAGCTCATTTACCGACAATGACTTGTTGATAAGGTATTTACCAGGCCTTACCCTGTATTGATATTTCTTTTTAGATGCCAGCCAGTTCAATGCACCTGGATTATCGACTTTAAGACGCGAATAAACAGTATCAATAGCCTGCCTGTAATCTGCTCCTTCCGGGATAAAAAGAACAGCAGCACCTGACTTTGGAGATACTGAAGGTGAAAAGAACAGCCGGAGGATAAAATATACAGCAAGCACTAAAACTGCAGCAAATCCTGAAAGTATATAAATGAATCGTTTATTCATGCTCTGCAAAAGAGGAACAAAGATAGGGAATAGTTTGGAGTTTGGAGTTAAGGAGCGTTGGATACATATTAATACTTACTTTTGTTTTTAAATGACTACAAATTAAAAAAGGAAATGGAAATGTCAACTTCTACCTTATTGATTCTTACAGGGATTGGTATTATTACCGGTGCTCTTTCAGGCATGCTGGGAATTGGTGGTGCAATAATAATGATACCAGCGCTTGTCTATTTCATGGGCTTCGGTCAACAGATGGCACAGGGAACAAGCCTGGCGGTAATGCTGCCTCCAATTGGGATACTTGCTGCCTATAACTATTACAAGGTAGGCCAGGTAAATATCAAATATGCCCTGATCCTTGCAACATTCTTTCTTGTGGGATCATACTTTGGTTCAAAGCTTGCCCTTAACCTGCCACAGGCAACACTCAAAAAAGCCTTTGGCATTCTTCTTTTACTGGTTGCGGCAAAGATGCTTATAGGAAAATAAAAAAGGCCGTCAGTATATGACAGCCCTTTAAGTTTTATTTCACTCAGATCAGAACATCAGACCGAGGCTGAATAGAAATGCATTAGGTCTGTCATCAAGATTTACAGTTGTTCCTGCAAGGTTCTCAATCTGTGTCTGGTATTTCTTAAGACTTCCCTCATACCTTAGGTCAATTGTCAGTTTCTTAAGGATATCAAGACCTACACCTGCCTGGTAACCGATTGACATCTTTGCATAGGATGACTTAAGGTTAGGATCATTAATAAGTTCCTTTGGAGAACCAATAAGAAGTGAACCTGCAGGCCCTGCATTAACTCTCACAGGCCCGAACTTAAGTCCTACCATAACCGGAATATCAAGCTTGTTCATGCTCTGGACAACATCCTTTACAGTACCTGTTGTAACATTTGTAACCTTATAGGCGCTGCTTTTGGATGCAAACAGCAGTTCCGGCTGAACATATAGGGCAAGAAGTTTAACTCTCATGAACAAACCGCCGTGGAAACCATATTTAGCTTCCTCAAGCATCTGAACAGAATAGGTTGATGAACCTGTTGCGATCTGTTTTACATTATCCATTGTAAGTGAATTGGTGCTTGCACCTGCCTTTATCCCGAATTTTATCTGGGAGAAAGCCGGTAATGAAATCAGCACTGCGAATAGGATTATTGATAACTTTTTCATTTTGGGAGATTTAATTAATTATCTGATCGGTTTTTCTTATTGATAAATATAAACACTTAACAACTGCAAATATAAAAAGGTTGCACCGGGTAAAAAACTGTATTCCTGATAAAACGTAAATACAAATTATTTATTTCCTGTTCAGCTCCCTGAATATTGTCTCCTTCATCCTGTCAAATTCAGGCTTGTCGAATAACCTTGTCAGAAAAATGATCTTACCGTTTCTGTCAATAATCACATTTCGTGTCACACCGGCCTCCTTAAGTGCATAAAGTCCGAAAATATCAGCGCCCGGATCGAGTGCAAGAGGATATGAAACAGCTATGTCCTTCCTGAACTTTACTACAACATCTTCTGCCTCATCTCTGTCGATGCCCAGCACAACAAGACCTTTATCTTTACCGGGCAGCCAAATCTCTTTTTCTATGAAAGGCATCTCTTTCCTGCATACACTGCACCAGCTTGCCGTGAACTGCAGCATAACAACCTTGCCCCTGAGATCTGACAGCCTGTAGGACTTCCCTCCTGCCTCTTTAATAATAAAATCCGGCGCTGTCTGCCCTGTTTTTACAACATACCCGTGTTCATAAACCTCCTGTGACTGGGCGTTTAGTACAGTAACAAGAACAAATGCCACTAAGATTACTGCAATTGCTTTTTTCATCATAATATAACTTTGATTTTATTGGGATAATGGAACCCGCAGTTTAAAATTGAACGAATTTGTGTATTCATTACATGCGGTTTTCATAATAATTGTGAAAATCATTTTTTTCAAAGATAGAAATGTAATTCAAAATATAATTAATATTTACCTTAGAGGGATGTTGGAAGGTGGAAGGCGGAAGGCGGAAGGCGGAAGGCGGAAGACGGAAGACGGAAGACGGAAGGCAAAAGTAAAAAGACAAAAGTAAAAAGTAACCATTAAACTATTAACCAGCAAGATATACTTTCACATAACTGCATTATGAGATACTACTTCTATATTTCGCTTTTTGCGGCATTCATAACAACTGGTTCAATAATTGCCCAGGATGCTCCTGAAGCAAAGGGACTCAAAGCTATCAGTGAGGATGTACTTAAGGCACAGATTTCATTCCTTGCATCAGACTGGACTGAAGGAAGACTTGCAGGGGAGAAAGGCAGCCGCCTTGCCGGTGACTATATTGCCGGAATGTTACAGTTATATGGTGTAAAACCTTTCGGAGATCTTTCAAAATCTGCAAGATACAATGAGACTGAAAAGGATGAGAAGAAAACATATTTTCAGAATTTTGTACTTCTCAAAACAATTCCCGGAGATTATAATGTTCTTCAGCTTATCGCGAATGATGGTAAAACAACAAGAACATTGAATTTTACCGAAAATGTCGACTTCACTGTACTTGCCATGGATCCGGCAGCAGAGATCAAAGCCCCTGTTGTCTTTGCAGGTTATGCTTATAAGAATGATGAACTAAGGTACAACGATTTTGCAAAGCTTGATGTAAAGGGAAAATTCATTCTTAAGCTTGCCGGATATCCTGGATTTATCTCTAAAAAAGCTGAAAATCAGGAAATGTACAGGATCTCACTAAAAATGGATTCACTGTACCGGGCGCTTGGAGTTGCAGGAATTATTGAATTCAGTACTGATGCAAAAGTTACAGGCAGGCCGGCTGTCCCGGATTTTCTTAATACATCACCTGCCGAAGGGCCTGCAAGACCGGGCAGGCCAAGAGCATACTATTCAATACCCGGTGATAAACTGAATGATTCCCCGAAAAGAATTGCCGTATCAGCAAGGATTGCAAATGAACTTCTGAAGGGTACCGGAATTGACCTGAATGAGTATATTAAGAAAGCTGACAACAACCAGCAATACACACTTAATCAGAATGTTTCAAAGGAAATATATCTGAAAACCACAGTAAAAACCAGCCAGGTTGCAGTAAGAAATATCCTCGGGTTGATTGAAGGCAGAAAAAAGGATGAATATATTGTACTTGGTGCTCACTATGACCACATGGGAACTGGGAATGGGTATATCTGGAACGGGGCTGATGATAACGCTTCAGGCACTGCAGGTGTTATGACAATAGCAAAGGCAATAATGGAAAGCGGCCATCAGCCTGAAAAATCAATAATTATTGCATTGTGGGATGCAGAGGAAGAAGGACTTTTAGGTTCAAGATACTTTACCGACAATAGCGTATGCCCTCTTGAGCAGATTAAGCTGAATTTTAATTTTGACATGATCTCAAGATATGTTTCTGAAAATGAAACAAATAAAATCACAATGACTTATAATGATAAATACCCGTCCTTCAGGGATATTACTGAGGCAAATATGAGAAAATACAGCATAGACCTCAATGTTGACTATCAGCCATCAAACGATCCTCCCGGAGGTTCTGACCACAGGTCCTTTGTTGCCAAAGGCATAACTGTGATGCGCTTCAAACCAGGTCACAGGGAGGAGTATCATCAGCCGGATGATGAGTTTTCGACCCTTGACTGGGACATATTTGAAAAGATAGTTAAAATAAGCTTCCTGAACACATGGCAGCTGGCAAACACAGAATGGTAAACAATAATAAACTTAAATACAATGAATTAAATTGCCTGCAGTGTTATTCGCTGCGCTGTAATTTGGCCTTCGGCCGTAATTTGCTTCGCGTAATTAATGGTAATTAGCCCTGCGGGCGTAATTTGCTTCGCGTAATTCGTAGTAAAACAATGAATTACAATGAATTACAATGAATTACAATGAATTACCATGAATTACAATGAATTACAATGAATTACAATGAATTACCATGAATTACAATGAATTACAATGAATTACAATGAATTACTATGAATTACTATGAATTAAAATACCTACAACTATGAAGACACGTT
>CAZEYY010000070.1:0-19293 GCA_964516485.1 uncultured Rikenellaceae bacterium | reverse complement strand
GTCACCAATATTCAAGGTGACACCGCCAATATCAGATTTATGCACCGGACCCACCACCTTCATCACTACCGGATAACCCATTGATGCTGCAGCCCTGACGGCCGCTTCGGCCGATGTAACAACGGTTTCGGGAACCGTCTCAATGCCACAGGCCCTAAGGAGGATTCCGACCTTTTCGGGAGGCAGGTATCCCTCTCCGGCACCATCAATAACCTCCCTTATCACCCTGATGTCAGTTCGTGCAGAGTTTCCATTCAGATCAGATGATCCGGCCCGGACATCCTCAATTTTCTCCGTGACCGCGGGAGCAGGGGTTGCGTTCACCCTGCAGAGTGCCCTCCCGAAGAGCACCTCATCAGTGAATATCGTATTCCCATGTGCTATAAATTCGGCGATCTCCCTTTTGACATTTATAACAGAAGGCAGTATCGGGTATATCGGCTTACGGCAACTGCGTATCTTATCATGCAGGAGACTGTAGACATCATCTACAGGAAAGAGTCCGGGGCTGCCGAATATGACAGCGATGGCATCGATCTCTTCAAAATCGTTCTCACAGGCATCAATTATATGTCCGAGTTGTTCGGCAGTGCCGGTTGCCAGGAAATCGATCGGGTTTGCCACCGATGACCCGGGAAAGAGTTTTTCAAGCAGTTGATCTGCTGCCGGTCCTGACAGGCGCGGAATTTCCATCCCTCCCTCACTGAGGGCATCTGTAAGCATCACTGCGGGTCCACCGGCATGGGTAACGACAGCTATTCTTTTTCCTTTCAGGGGTCTGTATGTAAACAGTGCTGCTACGGCAGCCAGATCGGCACGACTGTAACACCTGACGATTCCGGCCTTACGCAGCAGGGCATCCACTGCCGTATCAGGTGAAGCCATCGCACCTGTGTGTGATGATGCAGCCCTTGACCCGGCTTCTGATGATCCTGCCTTGATCGCAGTAATGCGGCATCCTTTTCTGATGAGGGAAGCCGAGTGCCTCAGGAACCGTTGAGGATCGGCAATGTTCTCAATATAGAGAAGCTTGATCCGTGAGCTGGCCAGCGGATCAAATGTAATATCAAGGTGTTCCAGCACATCCTCCACTCCGGTCTGGGCGCTGTTGCCAACCGACCAGACACTGGAGAACGGCAGACCTCCGGTGATTGCTGTCTCAAGGATGAATACAGCAGTAGCCCCGGATCCTGATATGAAATCGATCCCTTTAGGTGACAGTCTTGGTATAGGTTCAGTGAATACCCCATGATAATTATTATTCAGAAAGCCTATGCAGTTAGGACCAATAAGTGTACCTCCCGTACTGTTTACGATATCAACTATCTCTTTTTCAAGGGCAGCACCCTCTTCATCCTCCTCGCCGAAACCGGCAGAAAGAATAATGAATCCTCCGGTTCCTTTCTCTGTAGCCAGCGTCCTGACTATTGCGGGGCAGTAGCGGGCAGCAACGGCAATTACTGCCAGGTCAGTACGGGGAAGCAGAGACACATCGGCAAACGCTGTCAATCCCTGTACTACAGTCGCTTTAGGGTTTACAACATAAATGCTGCCCAGGAAATCGCCACTCAGCAGGTTCTTTAGCACCTTGCCGCCAGCCTTGGTGACGTCATCTGATCCGCCAACAACGACTATACTTTTAGGATTCAATAATTTAGCATTGATCATAACGGGGGTCTCTGTTGCGGGAAAGGTAGAAACATTTTGAAATAAAACAAATGACAGTGTTACCGTATAGATTGGCTCAACACCCAGAACCGGGCATTGAAAGATTATCTCTGTACTGCTCCTGACTGTTAACCGCAACGATTAATGAGTGAACAATCTGTCACCCGGGGCCATAAAATGGCACTATGCTTCCAGATCAAGAGAATGTATGTATTACCCCCGGTATTTCACTTTAAGCTAATTTCAATCAATAGTATGCATTTGTCTTTATTTTTGACAAAATCATTTGAGTATTATCTGAGTTAAGCATAATCCGCTCAATGGGGTAATTATTATGTACATGATAAATTACAGGACTATTCAAATATGGTTCGTATTGATAGACAGAAGCATCATCATCATAAATAACCCTTATACCAACCACGTTCGTGTCTTTAAGTATGGATTCCATCCTTTTAGTGCCAATATCTGAGAAGATACATATCAGATTTGAAATTGTCCTGTTGTTATTAACTCAATCAAGTACAGGCTGAAGACAACTGCTGCACCCAGTTAAAGGAATTAGAATCAGATATGATTCATCATGGCAGAATTCAAGATCAAATTTCTTCTGAATCTGTTTGTACTCCTTTTGAAAGTTATTCTTAACTTCCGGATTCTGGCAATACGCTAACAGAAGCAGGATTACAAAAGTTACTTTGAACAATTCAAATATTCTCATCGCTTGGTAAGCCGTAATAACCTGTAAGCCAGATAATTTTCATCATAATTCTCATTGAAAACTGAATTTTCTGAAATGTACAAACCTTCTTTTGCAACAAAATACTCTTCCGGATAGAACTGGTTTTCAGGCAACAGAGTTTCGCCAATGACTTCCAGGTGCTTGTCAAGAATAAGAATTGAATAAGAAGGTTTGAATGAAGCCAGTTGCATCAGGTTGTCATCCTTCCCGGTAGTTTTTCCCTGATAGCAAATTCTGTAATAGACATCTCTGTATTTATCATAAATAATCCCGGTATAAGAAGGTGTCTCAATTGAATACCTTAGGTATTGTTCCGGAGCGGGATTTGCCGGAGGTGACTCCGTCTTCCTGTGAAAATTACTTTTAGCTGTGGTTGCCTTCAATTCGGCGAAATCAACTGTAGCATAGAGCTTATCATTTCTTTCAAAAGAAATAACATACAATTCATCACCTCTACACCATTGATATTGCACACTCCTGGTCTCAAATGCTGATTCAGGGTAGCATGCAGGACAAAGGGAAGCAGCACCTCTTGTAAGGTTTAGACTAAGGCAAACATTAAACGAAACCATTTGTTTCTCGGTAATTGTGCTCCAATAGCCAGCAGGCAGAAGCGGCAGGTAAAGACAAGTGTCGGTAAGGAAAACAGGCGTTTTAGTTGTAGAATAGGATGACATGCTAAGAGGGCTTGCTGCCGAGTAATCATTGCTGGAAAGCAGCAAACCATTCCTGTCAACCAAGTACAGGATTTTTCTTCCCTTTGAAGTAACATATACCGAGTCAAGAGAGCCTACGGAGAATCCGACGGCTTTACCCACGCCGTGTGGTCCATCCTGGGCAAGGGATATTTTGTGGCTAAGTTTTATTGAATCCAGAAAGAAGAAAAGTATTTCATTCTTACCCGGGTTGAGATAACACAGATAACGCACGGAATCATAAGACTCAAATAATTCAACTGCCTGAGACTGTGGATAAGTCTGGTCAGAAACCGGGAACCTTAATAATGTGTCTGTAATGATCAGCTCATTTTCAAAATCAGCTTCTGTATTACCCGTAGCACAACCTGCCAGGAGGAAGATAAAATGAAGATAAATAAAAACGATTTTCATAGTTTTGTCCAATCTTTGTTCCAAACTGTTGAATGAAATGAGGAGGTAAATTCAATCTATCTTCGAGAAGTGCATTTGCAGTAATTAAGGAATCTGTTCATTTCACTAAATAAGACAGTTTTGTCGGGGACTGTTGAAGTATTTTCTACTCTGGCAACAGAACCGTCCTTTATGAAATATACGACCGGATAAGTGAAATCCCCCAAGCCACGCTTGATTGCTTCGTTTTTTGAATCACCCAAGGCTCTATTACTGTCAAGGCCTTTTGCTGCAATAGTATAGCTAATCGATTTTTTATAGATCGAGTTAAGAACCAGAAGATAACAATCTTCAGAATCTTTAGAATAGTCCAGAAATGGATTAATGCAACTTACGCATCCATCTGCTGGGACAAAACAAATGATTGTAAAATTACGAATATCATGCCCCCAGGCGCTTAAATAAGACTTCAGTCTTTTAGTGTCATCACTCTTGCCACAGGCAATGATCATATTTGCTAAGGTTATCCACAGCAGTGCTTTATTCATCCTTAATATATTTCTACTAATTTGAAAAGCCTAAAGCTCATATAGTTTTCGTCAAATGAAGGATTGTTTAAATGGTCTTCCGAAATATATAGCCCCTCAGGCGTAATAAATTTCATTTTAAAGGAATAGGTATTGTCCGGAAGAAAAACCTCTCCCATATGTTTAAGATTCTTATCAAGAATCAAAATAAAGCAATCCGGATATAAAAATTTAATATTAAGCTCAATAGTACTGTCCTTAGACCTTTTACGAACAAAAACATAATAACATTCCCTGAATGCGTCATAAAGTATATCTACTATCTCATCATGTGAAATTGTATACCTCATACCAGCCTGAACATCATTTATACTCTCCTTATCGCGGTCAGGGAGACTAAGATTGTAATTCATCTCAAGCACACATTTTTCAAAATTCAGC
The DNA here is from genome assembly GCA_964516485.1 of uncultured Rikenellaceae bacterium. Taxonomy (GTDB): domain Bacteria; phylum Bacteroidota; class Bacteroidia; order Bacteroidales; family VadinHA17; genus LD21. The sequence continues at coordinate 14,827 of CAZEYY010000070.1, read as the reverse complement.
CTATTACGAGTAATAAAGATGCCATCAATATTTGAAAAGATATATACCAGACTATTATCCCAGCCGGCAACCCTTCTTACATACATACCAACTATGTTCTTACCAATTTGTTCTTCCGGATATTTTAAAGGTTTCCGGCGGCATTCTCCCGTTTCCAGATTCACCTCCGCAATAAGATACGAATCTTCTTGTAATTCTTTGGTAAACAAACCATTTGAATTATCAGCACGATAGAATTGGTTCAGAAGAAGGAGGTTATTCTCCAGAATAGGACCTTGTGCCCCGATTGAATATGGGGTAGTCATCTGCGTTCTGTTACCTTCTGTATCTGTACCATAGGGAAGAGTTATCATTACCTCCCCATGTTTGTTTGCAATGCCTATCAGTTGAGGATTCTGACTGATAAGGATCAGGCTATCAGGAGTTTTGAAGATAAACCCAAAATTACGGTAAAAAGAATACTTCCCCTCCGTTTTTATGAATATTTCACCTGACAATTTTCTTTCACCAAGGTTATATACTTCCACGCTGTTGGAGACATTGTTCGCAACAGCTAAAAATTCACCATTTTCAGCCTGAAAATACTGGATGCATTTTGAGAGATTTCTGGAGTTCTCCCTCAATTCAAGTTCAATCCTTTTTTTGTCAGGAGATAAAGTGAAACGATTTTGATAATTCTCTATGCATCCTACATTAAATAATACGAGTACTAAGGGGAAAAAAATAATCCACTTCATCTTATTGGAAAATGTTAATCGAGGACTCAGGCCATCTTAAAAGCCTGTTTCCCTACATGTTTTAAATATCAGAAAGAATTATTGTTCCACAATAATTACACCCTCACATCCCTGGCTGCAATAGGTAAGAATGCACTGTTCCGCTGGACCGAAGCACAAACAATCCAAATTTAATCCTCAATCCTTTAAGTATCACCAGTTATTTGTGACCACATTAACATCTTTTCTCAGGCTATGTATATAGTTATCAGGTATAATTGACTTTTTCGCAATCATCTTATGAGGAGTCTGACTATGGGGTTATTCTCCGAACTGATATTTTCTCTTATCTCTCTTAGAGGAGATTCGGGCCGGATAGTTTCATATTTTTTTTCAAGTAGTTCTGATGGCTCAATGAAATCAATCATAAATTCATCACAGGCTTTAAAAAAGGGATTGAAGGGCGGACCGGAGTCAATATCATCAGTAATTCCTCCACCCCGCTGCCCCCTGAATAATAAAACCGGTTTTCCGTCAGAATAGCTGAAGAAACCACTGTAAAGGGTGGTGTGCTTATAAAAACTAAACCACAAATCCTGACCGTGATGAAACAGGTATCTGTTAAAAACAAACTTTTGTGAATATTCAGGCCAGCGACTAATGTCTCCGAAAATTTCTACCGGAGGCTTGTACTTGCCCATTTGAACCACAACAGAAGGATGTTTAGTAAAATCAGCTCCGATCTGGTAAATAGTATCATTATAAGGTTCCTCAAACCAAACTCCTTCGAATGTTGCATCAAGTTTTGCAGAGGATATGAAATTGAGGCTGGGTATCTGCCCGGCGGGGATGGAGGCTATGTGGCCTCCTCTACGGTCAATGATAACAATGCTGCAAATCTGATTCTGCAGATCCTGAAAGGGTTGTGTCTGAATCAACAACAGGCTGTCATTAAATATGGACAAATCATCAGGAATATAATTGAGAGGAACTGATTTGAGAAATACGCCTTTGTAATTATAAAATACCAGTTTTTTTCCACCCATATCCGGTATTATCACTTCTTTACGCTTTTTGTCAAGGATAAATTTACCACCAACCAGGGTCCTGTACTCCTCAGGCCCTTCTCCTTTCCTTCCGATCTGTCCCGAAGGGCTTCCATCAGAGTTGAATGCAATTATTTTCCCCTCTGTGTCACTGATAAATATTTTCCCACTATCTGTCCCGTAAGACAGGACAGTTGAAAGCAGGGCATCCTGATTACAACCCAGTGGAATGTATTTTATTCCACTGCAGAGATCACTGAGGCCGGTAACGGACACATCTGCCTCTAATGCATGGGTCAGGTCATAAAGATGGATTCTGTCTCCAATATGCTTTAGTAACTTTTCATAAGCCTCATGATTGTCCGGGGTTATTGGATCCAATGTAGTTTTTCCGTCGAAGTTGAAATACAGAACAAGCGGGTATTCTGACAGAGGATACTCCGGATTGAGCGAGTATTTGTTCTCCCTGTCAAAATAAATGTTGCGTGGAAGATCTTCCTTAGTGGCAAGCTTAGAACGCAATGTTTTTTCCGAATTGATTCTGGTAAAAAGGTATAGTATCTTCTCATTTGCAATATTCTCTTTTGCAAACTTTTCGGCTATGGTAATACATCCCGGACAACCGGCTTCAGGAATTAGAAGGACAGCTTCAAACAGACTATTCTTGCCAAAATCATTTTTCAGCCTCCTTACCAGCTGCGTTTTCTGTAAATCAGCTTTACATGAAAACAATGTCAGAATGATTATCGTAATAAAAACAGATCGTATTTTATATCTCATTTTTAACAAGTTGATAGATATCGAATGTCATTCTGGATTCATCCGGTTCACGACGGTTGAGAAGCAATCCGTCAGGAGTAATCAGAGTGCTGATAATACGATAAGACTTCCCGATATATGTTTCTGCGATTTTGTTGAAATTCTTGTCAAGGACTATTATTGTCTGTCTTTTTCTTACAGATTCCATCGGCTTGCCTGTGTCAAATTCATTTTTCCTGTTGGGCAACTCTGCCAGCCTGTAGTACAATTTCCTGTATTTATCATAAAATATGGCATAATATGATGGCGAAGAGGCATAATAGCGTGCTGATTCTTCCTGGGAATAATTGACTGACCTGAGACTCCGGGTCATTGGCTTTATATCTTCAAAATAATCACTGGAACAAATCACGCTGTCACTTGCGAAATTATTCAATGAATATTTGTAGAGGTACTTTGATGCCGGAAAACTTACGATCATCTCTTCCTCACTGAAACAGGTATGATTGTACCAATAATGTATACCACCATAATTATTAACGAACATGAAATATGGATTATATAGAAAATTGTAGCGTTCACCGGTCATTATATTGTAAGCGCCCCCTAAAACTATGTCAGATCGTTTTATAATTCGCGGATCAACACCAACTACGATTCTGGAATAGAACAACGTATCTCCCCTGAACAGAACAGGATTTGTAGGGGAACAGAGTACCTCTGGTATCGTCAGATCATAAAGGTCTGATTCCGTACTCTTCCTGTATTTTTGATTGGCCGAAGAATCAGCGATAAAGATCAGATTCTCAATGCCTCTGGCACAAAGAAAAATCGTATCAAAATTTATAATATGCCAACCATATGGATTCTGATATCTGCTTAAGGTAAACTTGCTTAACAAGCTTCCGTCTTTATAGTCATACACAAGATATTTTGACCTGTGATCATTTAAGTGCAGGTAGAATTGCTTATCATCGTTTTCGAAATAAGTTGTCGACATGCTCACCGGAGAGGTGTCATCATCCAGCAGAAATATTTTTTCGCCGGTTTTCTGCAAGGAGTATTCGTATCTACAATTCTGCTTCTCCTTACACGCCGGGAGAAGCAGAAGCATAAACACAAATAAGGCCTGACACTGATCGAAAATAACCATCAAATTCTCCAATCAGTTATTGTTGAAGCTCAACGAAAGTCCCGCAACAGTTCATAAGGCCTGATGAACTCTCACATCTTTGGTTGTTCTGATCATAATAGACGCATATGCTGGTAAAAGTCATGCTGCAATTAACACAATGATCAGCCTTCGATACTCTAAAAAAAGCAGTACTACCTATAAGCAAACAACTAAACAGTAAAATCTTTAGTCTCTTTTTCATACCATTAAGATTTTTAGTTAGACAATAAGAATCCTCTCTCTCTCTTACAAAGTAAAGCCTAAAACAACTGCGTGTCAATACCTCACGGCATGAACGACATGTTTTTGGCATGAACGACATGTTTTTGGCACGAACGACATGTTTGTGACATAAACAAGGTAAAATAAGAATGAATCCCAGGCTTTTATTTTAAACATTGACCAAGGGGCATCACCCTGATTAACAAAAGACTAGTCTGCGCAGGGCAACCATACTTAAAATTGTTCTCCGGCTTTAATATTCCGGTCTTTCACCGGGACAGCATTTCTGTATATCATCCGGTAAATCAACGGAAGAATGAACAGGCTGACGATTGTTCCCATGGTCATTCCTCCTATCAGTGCATATGAGAATGGTTTCTGGAGCTCACTTCCCATGTCATTGCTGAAGAGCAGCGGCAATACTGCAAGGATGCTTGTCAGCGCAGTCATGACAATTGCCCTGAAACGCCTGTGACCTCCCTCACGGATAGCCTCATCAAGAGAATAGCCCTGCCTCCTGAGTTTATTGAAGACATCTATCTTCAGAATAGAGTCGGTTATAATGATGCCTGTCATCACAATAATTCCAATGGCTGACATTATATTCAGGGTCTGTCCTGCAATAAGCAGGGTAAACAGGGCGGCAGCTATATCAGCAGGGATCTCAGCAAGCACAATAAGGGGCTGGATCAATGACTCAAACTGCGCAGCAAGGATAAAATAGAGTAACAGAAGAGAGATCAGAAGCAGTATAACCATCTCCTTCAGAAGCTTAATATCTGAAAACAGAGTGCCGGAGTATCTCACTTCGAAGAGTGAACTCTGCTCTGCCTTTGTGCTAATCTGATCAATAAACTGATCCTTCTCCCGCCTTTCAGGAGAGAATTCAAGCGGTACATACTCTCCTTGCCTGCCGGCAACTATTGTTTTCAGATCCTGGCTTCGGCTTATCCTGATCAATGAACTGACATTTATTTCTTCCCCCCTCCTGTTCCTGACCCGGGAACCTTCAAGGACCTCATAAAGAGAAGCTTCCTCCCCTTTCATCACTATCAGGATAAACCGGGTGAACGACTGGAGTGTTGCAGCCTTGTTTTCGTACAGTCCTGTCCTTATCACCTTTACAAGGTCATTATAATCAACATCATACAGCAGCAATCGCTCCATATCCGGCTCAAGAACAATATGTTCCTGCATCGGGATCCTGTTCGATGCCCTTAATTCAGGGTTACTGTTAAGCTGAACATTCAAATCTTCAAGAGCGGGCAAATCCGGCTCCAGGGCAATATTCGCCATCGCAAGCTCCGCTACCAGGGGAGATTCGTTTCCGGTGAAGAGCTTTTCGAAGATATTAACGGGAGGTTCAAACGTAACCGTAGCCATCGGATAGTCAGACCTGATCCTGGTCCGTATCATATTAATCATATAAGTAAGATCATCTGTACCGGCGCACTCAAGGTACAATCTGGCTTCAGACGGTGAAAGCACCCTGTCACGGCTGAGCATGAACTGCTGTTGCCCTATAAAGGCATTACTCTGAATGAGCCTGTCTTCTGCCAAAGCAAGCAGGTTCCCGACCCTCCCCCGGTTTTCAGCCGGATCAATGTTCTCATTCCACTCAATTAACGCAATTGTCTCAGTCTGGGAAAACTGTGGCATCTTTTCTTTCTCAAGGAACCGGAACACAAGTACACCTGCAGGTATCATGAGCAGGAAAAGGATGATGCACACTGTCTTATGGCTGAAAACGAAGTCAAGCCCTTTCTCATAAAATCCTTTAGTACCCGGTTCACTCCTCTCCGGTCTTCTTTTGATTTGCAGGAGTTTTATCCTCAATCCGGAGAAAAATCCCCCTCCTTGTGATATCCGGGAATATGCAAGTCTGTAGATAACAGGCATAAATGTTATACCTACGATATATGAAACAGAAAGCCCGATTAAGACAGACATGGCTTCATCCTTCATGAGTGCTCCTGCAATCCCACTGAGGAAAACCAGTGGGACAAAAACAGCCACATTGACAAGCATTGAACTCAGTTGCGGCAGAAGGACCTCATTGGTCCCTGTCACGCAGGCATCGCTGAGAGCCATACCACGCTCGCGGTACTGGGTTATGTTATCAGTAACCACAATGGAATTGTCCATCATATTTCCGGCCGCCAGTATCAGCCCTGCCAGAGAGATAATATTAACTGACATGCCCACCAGGTAGAAAAAGAGCAGGGAAATAATGATTGAGACCATGAGTGAAAACCCTATAAGGAGGGGGAGTCTGATGTCACGTATAAAGAACACTACTACAAGGATTACCAGTACCAACCCCTGCAGGAGATTGCTCTTCAGATTTGATATTGAATAATCCAGAAGTCTTGTCTGATCCTGTGATACCTTGAAAGCTATTCCGGGGTAGTCATTTTCAAACTGGCTAACCAGCTCACGGATTTTATTTTTCATCCCGGATATCCGTGCATCTGCCTGTTTTATAACTGCCATGGAAATTGCCCTGTGACCGTCTGCCAGAAAGAGACCGTCACTTCTTTCAGGGACCAGATTCACATTGGCAATCTCACTGAGCCGGATTATCTTGTCGCCGGCAGAGAGGCGGATATCAGCAACATCATTCTGGTCACGGAGCAGTGATGATATCCTTATGTTGTAACGGTAATGCCCGTCACGCACAGTCATTGTTCCGGCACTAATGTTGTTTTCAGCAAGAGCAGATTCAATGTCCCTCAGTGATAAGCCCATACTGTTCATCAATTCCGGTACAGGTTCTATGACCACTTGTGGTGACACGGTACCGCTTATATCTACCAAGGCTACCTCAGGGAGCTGTTCTATCCTCTTCCTGATCACGGTTTCAGCGAATTCGCTCAGTTCCATGAACCTGGTAATCTCCTCGCCATCCCCTTCTGTTTCCCTGAGTGACAGATTCAGGTAAAAGACAGGTATATCCGTTGCGCTGGCTTTTATAACTCCCGGCCGTTTCATGTCACGGGGCATTGATGTCATTATTGCATCAATCTTTTCATTGACTTCGATAAAGGCATAGTCTACATTGGTTCCATAGTCAAAACGGAGAGTCAGCGTTGAGCTACCGTCACGTGTCTCACTTCGCAGTTCACTAAGGTGACCTGTCTGCATCACCTGTGCACGAAGCGGCCGCACCACTGTATTTTCCAGTTCCCTGGCCGTGCTGTTGGGATAGGAGACAGTCACAGTCACCTCCGGTATGGGTATGTCTGGCATCAGCGATACCGGTATTGCCCGGTATGCAACGAGGCCGAGAATCACCGCTGCTGTGAAAGTCATCATGACAGCTACGGGGCGCGATATCAGAAACCTGACCATTGGCTCACTGTGCAATTACTTGATAACCACTCTTGAATCATGATTCAGATTGAAATTTCCCCTGACAATGACAGTATCTCCTTCCTTGAGTCCTTCTGTAACAGTATAGGAATCAATGTTCTCCAGTCCGGTTGTCACATAGACCCATTTAGCTCTTCCACCACTGCAGGTGAAAACAACTTTTCTTTCACTTCTGAGCACTACAGCCTGCCGGGGGATAACTAATTGCCCACCAACCACCTCTCCTGCAATCACTTTCACATTCATACCCTCAAACAGTTCACCTCTGCGATTATCAGTCACAGCTCCGATCTTCACCATCCCGTTGTTATCAACCACGGGATTTATTGATGTAATCTTACCCGGATATGCATCTCCCGGAGTCATGAATGGCTCTATTCTTACCGTCTGTCCTTTTCGCAGGGACGACACTTCACTTTCAAGTACCGGGAAATATGCGACGAACCTGCTGTTATCAATGACGCTGCAGAATGTTTTACCAGGGACTGACATTTCATTTTCATGGGCAAACAGATCAGCTATTATTCCCCTAAACGGAGCCCTCAGGTTCGCCTGTTCAAGGTTATATTCAGCCATCCAGAGATCAGCAATGGCTTTATCGAGCCCGCTTCGCACACGTGTCGCCGTAACAACAGCGGGGGGAATCAGGGAAGTGTCTGTTTTGCTGTATCCCCGTGCCAGAAGCAGATCCTGAAACTCGAGTAAAGACTTCTTATACTGATCACGACTCAGCAGGAGGGCATTATTCAGGGAAAAGGTGTCAAGGGAAGCGATGATGTCTCCCGAAGCAACAAGGTCGCCGTTCCGGACCTTTATTGATGCAATTCTCTCCCGGGTTCTGAATTCAAGGTCACTTTTGTTGAGTGCAGTCAACCGTCCGTTGCTTACAATATCCCGGCGAAAATCACCGGGTTTCAGTACCATGACCTCCACCTCCCTGGCATCATCTGCTGGCATCGGAGTTTTTTCAGAGGCCGAAGGGGCAGATCCGTCTGACGGAGTCCTGTTGCAGGAAAACCATACAAACGATGGCAGTGAGAGGATAATCAAAAAAAGCCGTAGATTCTTCATGACTCTGTATTTTTTTCGTGCTCCGAAGTAATTTTCAGATCTTTAGTCGTGCCTTTAAGCCTCAGGAAAAGGGGCAGACAGAAAATTATTCCTGCAATGGAAAAAACCACGCCACCTATCGTCCCTGCAGCAAGGGCAAACCAAAAAGGTTGCCTCTCTCCAATGAGGAAGGGTATAAAACCTATAACCGTTGAGATAACAGTCAGTAAGATCGGTATAATTTTATAATTGAAGGCCTTGAGGTATAATTTTAAGACAGACCGGTCTCTTCCACTGTTAGCCCTGACCAGTGCATTGAAGTCATTGAGGATATAAATTGCAGCGTTAACTGTTATACCGCATAGTATTAACATGGCGGCAAATCCACCCTGGTCAAAATTCAGCCTGAAGATCCAGAACGTCAGGAAGAGGCCTGCAAAGCCCACCGGGATGGTCATGATCACGGCAAAAGGTTGCAGAAATGATTCAAACAGTATTGCACAGAGGAACCAGATGATAACGATAATCAGTCCAAGAAGCCAGTAGTGGCTTTTGTCTTCCTGCCAGAACCAGTAGAACCTGCCGGGATCCGGCATGGCAGTATAACCCAACGGCAGATATCCGCGGAATGCTTCAAGGTTTTCTGCTATATGCCTTCGTGCTGTTTTCTCGGCGCCCACGAAATCAAACCTGAGATACATGAGGTACTGCTGGTTCTCGCGGGCTATCACAGGTGCTGTTGTCTCCCGCACAATCCGGGATACACCTTCCAGCCTGAAAAACAGTGAATCCTTTACTGCCGGTGCACGTGCTATCAACCAGAGATGATCGTCCGCGCCACCTCTCCGGAGCCTGATATTCTCATTGCCGGAAGGTGTTTTCATAGTGGCAAACAAGGGCTGGTATAGAGATCTTTCACGAAGTTCTTCAGTGACGGCGCTTATCGGGAGTCCGGATGCCAGTGCACGCTCTTTGTCGATAGTCATATTGAACTCCACATTGTCAGGCCGCCGCCATGAGGGTTCAGACATTATAAATACCTCCCGGTTACGGGGGTTCTCCATCAGCATTCTGCTTAATTGCCCGGCCAGTTCACTCAGTCTGTCATAATTGTATCCCTGCATACGAATGTAGTACTCGCCGGTACCTTCATATACAGTATTACTGAAGGGGTCTCCAAAGCCGGAAACATTCCAGTAGGCACCGCCGGTTTCAACTGCCAGCGAAATGACATCGCCCTTTAAGATGTAGGGAAAAGAACTGTGCTGGTGTTCCCTGGTGAAGTAGACTGTGATTGTTGCATCACGAGGCGTTATCTCACTCCTGAAGAATCTGACCTGGCGGAATTGCGAAAGAAACCTCTCCATAACTGCGACTGTTGCATCAGCCTGCTCAATTGTTGTTCCCATTGGCATCGCAGCAGTTATGTAAAGGTATGTCTCCTGGGGTGCCCCGAAATAGGAACCCTCGAATACCTTCTCGGTGAAGAGCCTCAGTGTCCCGCCGAGGAGCACATCTGTCACCGGCTTGATTTTTTCGGAATAAACTGAGCTGCCAAAGGTGGCATTATAGGCCTTGTGCCAGGGTTTGCTGCCCTCAATTCGGGCAGGCAGCATATAGACCGGCAGTCCAAAGCCAAGTATCAGAATTGCCACTGCCCACCGCCTGTGCTTCCTCAACCAGCTTGTAAGATTGCCATATATACCTGTCAACCTGATGACCCTCCTCCGTCGCCTCCATTCAGTTTGTGATGATAATGATCCTGAATATTTCCCAAGCTTCATCAGGTCCAGCATGCCTGGAATAACAAAGAGCGTGGTAAAGAGCGACACACACTGGTTAATTATCACCACCATCGCAAAGTCTGTCAGGTTAGCCTTTATGGTTTCACCAAGGAAGAATATTATTGTCAGAGAAGAGATTGTTGTCAGTGTGCCTGCCAGGATTGCAAGGATTACCTTACGGTTGCCTCTTGTTCTCAGGTGGTCAGTCATGATGATGATATTGTCTGTCATCAGGCCCAGTGAGACAGTGACTCCTGCCAGGGCGTAAAGATGGATCTCCAGCCCTGCCAGATAATAGAAAATGACTGCAATACTAAGATTCCCGACCAGCATTACAGCGATAAGGAGCATATATCTCCACCTCCGCGTTGCCAGCAGAACCAGAATTATCAGACCTGCAAAGGCAATAAGGGTTCTGATGCCGATATTTCTAAGCTCGTCATATATATATTCCGTTGAATCATCCTGCAACATAAGCCTGTACCCGCCAGGCAGCAATGATTCAAGAGATGTCATAACCTCTTTAACATTCGTCGCAACAGTGAGATTGTTTTCCCCCATAGCTGCATAGACCAGGATATTTATAGTATTCAACCCGTTAATCCGGTAGATCATCTGGCGTTCGGCTTCGGTGTGGCTGATTGTGGCCACATCTGACAGTCTGAGAATACGCTCTCCGTTTCTTTTTACAGGGACCTGCAACAGGCTGTTACCGTCTGAGTGTCTGGTACGGATCACAACCGGCAAGGACTCGCCGGAGGGAGATATCCTGACAGTGCCTATACCCTGTCGGTGAAGTGAAGTACCGATTGCCCCGGTTATCTCTTCCGGTGTTATGCCAGCTGACGATATTCTATCCGGATCATATACTATATGCCATTCTTTTGGCATAGCGCCATAGACCTCAACCCGGCTTATCCCTTCAACGGATGCCAGGGCAGGTTTCATCTGCTGTTCTGCGAAGTACTGTACTGATGATGCGCTGTCAGGTGCGCTGAGGGTATATGACAATAGCGGGCGGATCTCTTCGTCATCATTGCGGGTCACCGTTATGACAGGGTAACTTACCTCCGGCGGCATTGAACTCCAGGCCTGCCTGATAAGGGTGCTGAGTTCAAATCTTATCGCGTCAGCATCTGCCTTCTTATCGAGAGTCAGAGTCACTCTTCCGGTGCCGCGGCCTGATCTGGAGGAGATACGCCTTATTCCCTGAACACGTGCGGCAATTGCTTCAATTACAGAGGTAGCTGCCTGCTCAACAACTCTTGGTTCCGCATTATACCATGAAAAACTGATTGTCAATGCTGACACATGAGCCTCAGGATTAAGTTTGATATCCAGTTTGGAAATTAATGGAAGGCCACATAGTATAAGCAGCAAAAAAATGATTATTACCCTGAATGTTGATGCCCGCCTGTTCATATGACATAATTCAGTCCACCAGATGGAAACTCACTGCAAATTCTCTTTTGTAACATCTTCCAATAGATAATACTTGGTTATGATCAATGGTGATCATATTTGCAGTGAATGACTTAATATGTGTTTTATTAACAATAAAAGATCTGTGAATCCTGATGAAGTATTCCTCAGGCAAATTATCCTGAAACCATTTCAGGCAATGGTTAGCAAGCATTAAACTGCTATTGTCAAGAATGAGCTCGGTTCTTTTTCCTTTTGCTTCAATGAAGAGAATCTCAGACAGATGAATGTATTTTCTTCCATCCGCAGTATTGACAAGAATTGATTCCTGTTGTGTCATGACTTATCATTTTGGCCAATTGCAGTACTTTCAGAGAAAAATCAGACTTAGGGAATACTAAAATACAGCTAATAATATTAAAATGCAATACTATAATATAGCGTTTATCTTGCATAAAGGGGCAGGTTTTTGTGGTGTAAAGATGAAGGCGCAGCGATCCCCGGAATCTGACTGTTTCAGGTCTGGACAGAGATCAGCGATTCTGGCAAATTGAGGTACGACTCCATCTACCTGAGAGGAGGCCTTTGGAATGGCTTATATTGAGTAGCGGCGGCAAAAGCGCAACCGTCACTGTTCTTATCAAGATTGAGAACCATATATAACCATGCAGTCTCGGTTATATAATAATCAAATTGAGCAACTTTGCCAACTTCATTGTTTGAGTCAAGTCTCTTTATGACAGAAGGCACATCATCTGCATTTAACAACAAAAGGGTTACATTATCATGTGCATTGGCAGAGCACGCCAGGTAAAAGCGGAGGTAATTTCCACTATTAAAGATAAATTTTATTGTGTCAGTGTATTTATCTCCTCTTCTTTTCCTCATATCGATTCCAACGTTGGCATCAAAAAGATAGCAGATAGTATCCAGGGATTTTCTGTCTTCCGAAATCTGCTTCATCACCATTTCCTTCAGTGGTTCAGTTTTACATTGCGCTGAAAGGCAAGCGTTACTTAAAACCAATAGAATGATCAGTGGTAAATAAGTGGCTTTACTTCTCATGATACGACCCCTTTTCGATTTGGGTTTTGTATAGTTGGTTTATTTTAATATTTGTGACCGGATTACCAACCACAAGTATCCGGTTTTGCTGATCCAGCAGGAAAGTTCTAAGTTCCCAATAGTGAGGAAGTTTATTAATCCTAAAGATATCCATATCAGAATCCACGATTACAGTTAATTTCTCAGGGACTTTCATCAGATATGTCTGCTCGAAGGCACTCATATTAGTTGTTACTATAACAATTATCAAATTCACCTCAGCAATAAGGCGGACTGATTCTGTATATGACTTCCACTCCTTCAGATTTTCAAAGCATTTCTCACAGTCACCTGATATAAAAGTAATTATTTTATACCACTCATTGAAGAGAATATTCGATTCTACAGATACTATTGTGCCATGTTTGATCAAATAAACTGAATCTGGAAGTAATACTTGTTTTCCAAGACAGTTGCGGACTTCTCTTTCAATCTCTTTCTTTGCATTTTTTTCAGGACTGATACAGCCATGTGCCAGAAAAAGGAAGAGAAACAGAAGACGAAAGAGATTAATCCAATCCATCTCAATTCAGGAGCCTGTCAAAATCAAAACTATAAGTCACCAGATCATTTACCTCGGGTGAATATGTTATGATCCGATCATTTCTTCTGTCAATACTGAATGTGGCAGCAGGGTAACTAAACCTGAGTTGGAGGAGAGGCCTCCCATCCCAGGAGAAAACATTCATCATACTATCATAAATTGGAAGAAATGCGGAAGATTCATCAAACCGTCTGTTGTTTTTATAAAGACAGTAAATAAAGTCCTCATCGCATTTTGTAATTGTATTAGTCATAATGGGGTTAACAGTTTTGTAGTCGGGAATCTGGCTAATACGTCCAGGTCCGATTATTCTCAGAATCACTTCTCCTTTGAAGTTAATAATATCTATTGCATCAGAATATTTATACACAATGGCTATCCGGCTTCTATCCCTGTTAATAAGGAATGAATAATATGAAAGGTAGACCATGCTTTCAAATGACATATCTTCCTGATGATACAAGCCACCTGATGATGGGACTGATAATGAATCGATTATTAATCCATCAGTACTTATAAATGAAACAAAGAATTCCGGAAAGACCCCTGAGAAGGCAAGAACTGAGTCATTAAAGGCCGATAACTGTAATGGCATGAATAATCCCTTCAGAGGTACAGGTTTTCCAGGGAAATATGAAGTATCCCGGAGAATACTGTCAATTGTGAATTTAAGAAGCCGGTTTTTGCCAATATCATGATACCATATTGCCCGGGAGGTTGGATCTGCCAGGGATAACCCAATGGCTCCGATCTCAGAAGGACCCTCCCCAACAGGCCCTGCAGAGGAAATATGGTCGAATGTCTTCAAGTCCAGAAGTACCACCTGTCTGGGGTAATCAGGTAAAGTGGTCAAGACCAAAAGAGAGTCGACACATTCTAAAAATGCCCCGTTGATACGGAGGCTGATGTTTTCGACCTTCCCGGACAAATAAGATGTTTGAGGAAAATCATTAAAACTATATGCAGTTCCTTTATTATGGCAACCATACATTAACAGAAGGAACAAAATACCCTGGAAGATGCGTGACTTTACCATACAGAATGAAGTACAACAGACTATTTATCTTTTTACTTCTCAATATTGTCAAGGACAAGTACCTCCTGTTCCAATTCCGATAGAGAAGATATCTATATTGCAGCTGTGACATAACAGACAGTATCCGGTATTTGGCCAGACACTTTGACATCCTTCCGTACAAGCCCCGGGATACTTGGTACACCCGGCCAGGATAGCATCCACATTCTCTGCCAATAGTGACTTTGCTTTTGCATCGCTTACAAAGCAGAATGACAGAATAAAGGTTACCAGAAAAAGTGCCAGAACATAAATTACTGATTTCATTTTTTTCTTATTTTGGTCATTACTCAAACAGTATATGATCAAATATAGTTACAAATACAAGGAGCATCAAGACCCCAGGGAACAAACGACATGTTTTTGGCATGAACGACATAAAAACGGCACGAACAACAATCTTCAAGTCAGGCGAAATTATCAGAAATCTGATAGCTAAGACTTTTTTCATAATGTTAAATACCATACTGTCAGTTTACCTTTTTCATAATTCTTTCCCAGCGTATCCTGCTCTTCTGTAAAGAAGACTGATCTCTTGAAAAGAGAACTCTTGTTACCT
>CAZEYY010000069.1:14814-19412 GCA_964516485.1 uncultured Rikenellaceae bacterium | reverse complement strand
CATAGCCGTCAACCTAAGGGTAGTTTTATGGCAGTAAATATTGTAATAAGTTTCCCCTCCTTTTGAAGGAGGGGTGGCCGGGACGATTGATTATCTGATATATACAAAGTTCTTTACCCGGCCGGGGTGGTTGATTAAATTGAACTTAAAGTTTAGATTATAAATAGGTTACTTATTACACGGGTTTCAGAATGATTATAATATCAGTAGCCAGGTATGGATTATGTAATAAATTCTGAAAACAGTTTTGCATTTCATAATTTTCTTTGAAAAGAAGACGATAAAATTTTAAATATGAAAATGAATTTATTTGACATAAAAATCAACCACCCCGGCCGCAATTAGACTTTACAATACTCTGATAAACATTGTACTGCGGCCACCCCTCCTTCAAAAGGAGGGGAAAATGCAAACTTGCAATTCCACCATAAACTACTCTTAAGTTGACGGCTATGCCCCCAGCCCCTCCGGGGAGGGGAGCCTAAGAACACCGGTTGCGATAAAAATATAAATATCGCATTTAGAACTTTTTGTACGGCAAATATGTTTTAAAATTATATTTGTGTTCACAACTTGAGTATCCAGAAAACAACTTTAAACATTGAACCTTGAACTTCAAACAATTATGTTATGAAAAAGACAAACCGTCGTGAGTTTATACAGAAAAGCGCTGCAGGTTTTGCAGGACTGGCAGCAATAACGTCAGGTCTCAGGGACTATTCATTTACAGCACCGGCAGAAACAATTGATGTTGTCAAGCTTGGAAATACAGGTTTGAATGTACCCAGGGTTGCACTTGGCACCGGCTCAGCAGGCTGGAAGAATGTTTCGAACCAGACAAGGTTGGGATATCAGGGCTTTGTTGAGCTTGCACAGCATGCATACGACAGGGGAATTCGCTTCTTTGACACTGCAGACATGTACGGCTCACATGAATATGTTCGTGAAGCGCTGAAGGTTATACCCCGTGAAAAAGTTACCATACTTACAAAGGTGATGGTCTATGATCAGGAGGGATGGTACAAAAAGGAACCCTTCCAGACAAGCCTTGACAGATTCAGGCAGGAAATTGGAACAGATTACTTTGATATCTTCCTGTTGCATTGCATGGTAAACGGCCAGTGGTCAACTGAGTACAAAAAATACATGGAAGAGGTTTCAAAAGCAAAGGAGAAAGGAATCCTGAAAACAGTGGGGATATCATGCCATGATTATAATGCACTAGTTGAAGCTGCAAATAATCCATGGGTTGATGTAATCCTGGCAAGGATTAACAATAAAGGCCCCAAGATGGATGGCACGCCGGAACAGATCATGAAAGTACTTGAAACCGCTCGCAAAAACGGCAAAGGAATTATTGGAATGAAAGTATTCGGCATGGGCGATCTTGTTAAGGATGAGCAGAGAGAAGCCTCTCTTCAGTATGTAATAAAGAGCGGAAATGTTCATTGTATGACACTTGGCCTTGAGAGCAAAGCCCAGATTGATGATGCTGTTTCCAGAGTAATGAGGATAGTAAAATCCTGAATTAAAGATAGATAATAGCTTATTTCCACCTGGTGAAGGGATTCTTTGCCAGGTGGGAATTATAATAACGGTAATCACCAGTTACCTCCTCTCCCAGCCATTCAGGTCTGGGAAAGACATCATCCTCCGACTCCAATTCAATTTCTGCCATCAGAAGTCCCTGATTTTCTCCATGGAACTCATCAACCTCAAAAGTGAATTTCCCGGCAGGAATAAGATATCTGCTTTTATTAATCAGACCTGAATCACACAATGCCATTAATTCATTTGCCTCATTATAAGGAATTTCTTTCTCCCATTCATACCTGCTTGTCCCTGAGGTATTTGTACCTCCTTTTATTGTCAGGAAGCCCCTGTCATCCTTAATTCTTACACGAACAGTAATTCCATGAACAGTAGAAATATAGCCCTGCTTAATTGTTAAACATTTAACAGCATAATTCTTAAACTCACCTCTTACAAGGAATTTACGTTCTATCTCCTGTGGCATTTTTATCTGATCTTTATTTCTGTCTCTGAGGCAAACTAATCCCTTCTACTCCCGACCCGAAAAGCAAGAAAGGCAGGTAAAAAACAAAGTTACACTAATTTAGCATTTTTATTATTTACCACGGAGTTACACAGGGTTACACTGAGGTGACACTGTTTTCCAGAATCAGGTAATTGTATCGCGATTATTACTCAGTGCTTCTCCGTAGCATTCAATGTACTCCATGGTTAAAAATAAATTACATTTAGACAATTAAAAATAAGACTGTATGAAAAGAGCTATAATATTATTTATATCTGCTGTATTTGCAGCACATATCCTTAATGGTCAGATAGTTATTATCAAGGACGGAAAACCGGCAGGAAGAATTATTGCCGACCAGAATTTCAGAACGGATAAGGAGGCAGCAGATCTTCTGAATGTTTTTATCGAAAAGATCACAGGGACAAAACTCCCTGTTGAAAGTCCGTCAGGTAAATTCAAACAGGGAGATATCATAATCAGAGGATTTGGATCAGCATCACCTTCCGACAGGTCTCTGATCCTGAAAGAAGATGGTTTCAGGCTGAAATCAGATGCAACGAATCTTATAATAAACGGTGGCCCCGGAAAAGGATCTTTATACGGCGTTGTTACTCTTCTTGAAGACTATTTCGGAGTAAGATATTATGCCGCAGGCGCACTAAATGTACCGAAGTCCGGCACTTTGCAGATTCCTGCCAACCTGGACAGGATTGAGAATCCCAGTTTCAGGTACAGGCAGACCCAGTCATACAATATGGCGCTTGATCCCCTGTATAAAACATGGAACCGTCTTGAAGAACCTCGTGAGATATTTGCAGCCGGCTACTGGGTCCATACTTTTGACAGGCTTCTGCCCTCAGCAAAATATGGCAAGACGCATCCGGAATATTATTCTTTCATAAATGGTGAGAGGAGGCCGGGTTCTGCAAGCCAGTGGTGCCTTACTAATGAGGATGTATTTGAAATAGTATCAAAGAAGATTGATTCAATCTTCAAGGCAAATCCTGAACAGAAGATGATCTCGGTAAGTCAGAACGATGGCAATTTTACATATTGTCAATGTGATAAATGCAAAAAGATTGATGATGCCGAAGGAAGTCCTGCCGGCACTCTGATCTACTTCCTAAACAAACTGGCAGCAAGGTTTCCTGACAAGGAGTTCTCAACCCTGGCTTACCTGTATTCAATGAATCCTCCAAAAAACATCAAGCCCCTGCCTAATGTCAACATAATGCTTTGTGACATTGACTGTTACAGAGAAGTGCCACTGACGGATAATTCATCAGGACAACATTTTATGAAAGCACTTGAAGGATGGGCAAAAATCTCCAATAACATCTTTGTCTGGGATTACGGAATCAACTTTGACAATTATGTCTCCCCCTTCCCGAACTTTCATATTCTGCAGACAAACATGCAGCTTTTCAAAAAGAACAATGTGAACATGCACTTCTCGCAGATAGCCAGCGTGAAAGGTGGAGATTTCTCTGAATTAAGAAGTTATCTTGTATCAAAACTGCTGTGGAATGTTGACTGCAATATAGATTCTGTAATGCAGTCTTTTCTTAAAGGATATTATGGTGCAGCAGGTCCGTTCCTGTACCAATACATTAAAATACAACAGGGAGCTCTTCTGGGAAGCAATATTGGACTCTGGATTTATGATACACCGATTACGCACAAATCAGGCATGCTGAATCCGAATCTTATCAAAACATACAGAAAGCTTTTTGATGATGCTGAAAAGGCTGTCAAAAACGACAGCATCAGGTTGAAAAGAGTATGGCAGCAGAGGCTCACAATACAGTATGCCGAGCTGGAGATAGCCCGTACAGGCATGATGAATGACATTGACTACATTAAGAATGAACTTATTCTTTTCCGCGACAGGGCCAGATTACTTGATGTCAAGTCGCTAAATGAAAGAAACAATACTATCGAGGAGTATTGTGAGCTGTATCTCAAGCGAAACCTTCCAAATCCAAGGAAAAGTCTTGCTGCCGGCGCTGCAGTTACTTACACCATACCGCCAAACAAACCATACGACAAGATCGCAGATAAAGCACTGACTGACGGGCTTCTGGGCGGAGCCACCTTCAATGAGAGCTGGGTAGGCTGGGAGAAAAATGATGGTGAGGTAATAGTTGACCTCGGGGAAGTTAAGGAAATTGAGACAGTTGAAGCTGATTTTCTGCACAAGCTGGGTTCATGGATACTGGTGCCAAAGAGCATGACCTGTTTTACCTCGGAGGACAACAGGGAATTTAAATTAATGGGAAAAGTTATTGTACCTGAGGACAGATCGCCGGAAGTGAAGTATGTAAGCTACGCCGTAAAATCAGATAAAAAGGTGAAAGCCAGGTACATAAAGATACATTTCGAAGCTGTTGGAATAGGACCGTCATGGCATTACGGTGTCGGATACCCTGTATGGTTCTTTACGGATGAGGTATATGTATATTAACCTCACCCTAAATCCCTCTCCCAGGGGAGAGGGACTTTAAAACATACGATAATTCAGTACTTCAGACTACTCCCCTTTTCCCCCGGGAGAAGG
>CAZEYY010000069.1:0-14714 GCA_964516485.1 uncultured Rikenellaceae bacterium | reverse complement strand
TAAGTTCTTATATCTTCCTTGTAATTCTAACAGCAATATCCCTCAGGTATTCAGGAGATTTGATTTGCAGCCATCCTCCGTTATGACCATTATGCTGCTCAGATGTTTCAGTGCCGGTTTTTGTATCGAGCCATTTAACATCGAATGATCCTGCAGGAAGATTTACTTCAAGTATTGTTGTGACCTTAACAGAATCTTTTGTTGAAAGATATAAGGCCCATACTTTTCCCTCCTCTTCAAGTCCGTTGACGCTGGTTCCGTTATCATCGGGTCTTACAGTCGCATCTGTAACAGGTTTCATACTGATAAAATTCAGGCTGCTCATGAATCCTGCCAGTATCCTGAACTGTTGTCTCAGCTCCCTGCTGCCTCCTCCCGGTTCACCCTTCTGAACAACATTTGTACCATCCTCATTGTCAGTTGTAAAGGAATAATCGAGATGATTGAACAAGGCACCTCCTTCAAGAATGAACCTCCAGGCTTCAATCCGGTATATGTCACCCTCAATTCCTCTGAAACCCGTCTCATTGTCGCCAAGTGGGAAGTTAAGGTGATAATTGAGCGGAACTGTTACAGGAGGCTCTGCATAATGGAAATTATAGATTGACACGTGCTTTCTGGATTCAGACAGATACTTTTTGAAATTCTGAACATTATTGGATATCAGATGCCTGTATTCAAAATCCTTCTCAGCATCAGCCACAACGGCAGTCATGTGCTCCTCCCATTGCCTCAGGGCGATCGTATCGCCGAAATATGGTTCATTGCAGACCTCGTAATAGAGATTGTCAAAATCCCTCAGCTCCGAAGTAATCTTTTTAACCATCTTCTCCTGTTCTGCAAGCAGCTCAGGGTGACTAAGTGAAAGTACTTCCTTCCAGTCCCTGATAATCGGCATATTGTTAATATTGTTACCGTAATACAGTGGAGACAATTTCCATTGTATAGTATCATAGATGCAGGAAAAAAGATCAAGTTCGACAACTATATTTCTCTTCCCTGCTTCAGCCAGAAAATCTTTCAGCCTGGAAAAGTATGCCTCATCCCATTTGCTTAGATCGAACTTATTGCCTCCGTTTGAATATCCGGTTTCAGTGCTTCTTGCCCATGGAGCAATGTAACGTTCCGGAGCCGGAGCCATGGTATTTTTCAGAATGCCGAAAGCCTTTTGAGGTTCGACATACACACCTGAAAAAGTGCGTGTTATATTCATCCCGCATGCTGCAAGTTCATCCATGTATTTTACATAATCGAAATCGAGGTTCATCACGGCACCATAATGCTCGGTGGATCCTATAAACACTGTTGGTTTACCCCGGAAAAGAAAATAGTGGGGGTTATCTGGATGGATGGTCAGAGGTAAATTCTGTTTTGTACTGTTACAATTAATCAGTAAAACAGAAAGAGATAACATGAAAACAATCTTAACACTTTTCATCACACTGGGTATATACTTAAACATTATTTTAGAGCATAATCCTTTAATTCAAATTAAATATGTCATCAGCTTAACCACAAAGGACACAAAGTCCTGATAAATCCTGACACTTATCAGGAAGGGACCACAAAGAGCACAGAGCTAAAACAACAATTACATAAACTCTGTGAACTCTGTGCATTACTCTGTGAACTCCGTGGTTAATGGATTTCAATCCTATTAATATGATTTCCTATTGAATTCTTTTCAATGAATTAAATCCAACTCTACTAAACTTTTACAAATACCTCCTTCTTATACATATACCACAACAACAACCATTCAGCTGCAATAGTAAATAGTACAGCAATGACTGAACCGGTATCTCCCATTGGTTTTGTTATCCATCCTGTGAAATAGCTGACCACATTTCCTACCGGCACCACTCGTACAAATAGGTAAATAAATATCGAATTCATGCCAATTACCCTGAAGAAGAAAGACCATCCTGTGAGGCCTCTGACATCAATAATAAAGTAGAACAGTGCCAGTAGCAGGAAGCTGATGCCTCCGGCCACAAAATTATAAGTGGTTGTCCAGCATACCTTTATAACCGGATAAACAGGAGAAAGAATCACTCCCACAGGGATCATGCAAACTCCGATAATAACAAGTGTCAGAGTTTTCCTGTACCCGGAGTGGTCTTTATCCTGAAGAATCTTACCGGCAATAATTCCCATAAGTGTTATACCTATTGCAGAAAATACAGATAAAATTCCAAGTGCATCGTAAATGCCGTTCCCCTGCACCATTCCCTGCGGGCCATAAGCCAGACGGCCTGGCAGGTATAACCTGTCGATATGGCCATTGATACAGCCTTCGGGAGTGAAAACGCCGGCACCGACATCTGGTACAGGCACGAAAAGCTGCATTACCGATACACCTGCCAGTATTGCTGCAATCCAGATCACTGTTGCCCTTATTGATCCTGAGAAAATATATATGACAGAGGCAAAAAAGTAAGCTACACCAATCTGTCCGAGCACACTCGCATAGCGGGCATTTTCGAATCCGTCTCTGAACACACCATTATATAATATGCCCAGGACAATGAGTATAGCCATTCTTTTAAACACTTTCAGAACCAGCCTGGATTTTGAAGGATTTTTTGCCAGGGCGGATTTTACGGAATAAGGAATAGCAACGCCTGAAATGAACATAAAGAGAGGAAATATCAGATCGTAGAAATGGAAACCATTCCATACAACATGTTCCATCTGTTTACCGAGGGCATCAATCCATGGAGCATCAGTAACCTGGGCAAGAGTTGTGAGAAAACCACCGCCACCGATAATCCAGAGCATGTCGAAGCCCCTCAGGGCATCAAGTGAGAGCAGTCTTCCTTTTGAAGCTGCAGGTGTAATTTTGATATTTTCTTTCATTTCAGTATGGGTGCGGTTTGTTCAGGTGTAGTGACTCCTGAAGGTAATTCAATAATTCTGATATTCCGGAAATGAATCGGTGCACCCTCAGACTCAAGGCAGATATATCCCTTCTTCTGGGTAGCACCTGCAATACCATTCACAACCTTTCCATTTACAGAAAGCTTTATCACACCATCAACACACACAACATCATAGGTGTTCCATTCGCCTTTTCCCTTGCAGCGATTCTCAACAGATTTACTTCTTGTACCACGGGGATTGTCTGGAACGGTTGTAACACCTCCAACTCCGAACAATTCGCCATGAACATAAGCTATCGGAGGGGTGACGCCATCTTTCTTGTTAAGGTTAGCCCATTCAAGTTCAAGCATCTGCACCTCAACACCGTTTGGCAGTCGTGCGCCTTCAGGAGGAGTAGCATTGCTCCAGACGAATGTACCTGAATTACCGCCTGCTTCCATGTGCATCCACTCAATATGGAGGATGAAATTTTCATACTGCTTTTCAGAGCGCATCACTCCTATTGGTTTTCCGGTACAGATAAGGAGATCTTTTTCCACATGCCAGGTATCCGGATCGGTATTAACATTCTTCCAGAGAAGAGGCAGCTCCTTTTCTTTTGTTTTAAACAAGGCCTTATCAAGGGAAAACGATTTCCCGAAAGAGATCATTTTCTCCTGTGCCGATGAAATAGGAATTGTAACAAATGTTACAAATAACAGAAAAAATGTTCGTCGTATGTACTGCATTTTGAAGTTGATTTAAATAGGTTTACCAAATATAAAAAAATAAAACCTTTGCCTGTGCCGTCAGGCACAATATCGTGGTAGATAATGATTAGATGTATATTCTGTCGTCCCGTACGGGACGAAACAATCAAACCGCATAGTTTTTTTTACCAGGCTTTAGCCCCTACGGGACTCAGAATATTTTACCTGGGTTTCAAATATATCAACCACCCCTTCTTAGGTTCAACAGGTATTGCCTCATCTGCCGAAAAGGTCCTTTCTTCCTGGAAATCTTTTATATAAGGCGCATACAGAATTGTATTGGCCTTATCCATGCCAAGCAGCTTCCAGTCGATAAGCAGTCTGAAATTAACCTGCTCACCGGCCCAGCTTGCAGCTGCAACAAGGGCAGAATTATCTTTCATATAGATAGTGGCTTTAACATCTTCCCGGTCTGTTCTGACAGGGCAATCCTTATCCCAGTAACCTTTCATCTCAGAATTTTCAATACCGAATTCATCCCACACCTTCCATACAGGGCGCGGATCACACGGAATACTTTCAGTAACCCATGGCAAACGAAGTGTCATTCCATAAACCATCCCTCTCCACCTGTTACCGCCTCCCTGGAGCATATCTCCCATCAGTCCGAATGGTATACCTGAAGTCTCAACAAGCCAGTTTTCAGGAGGCATCTCATCGTATTTAAAACTTTCTCCAAACCAGAGCTTATCGACATAGGGAAAATATTCAGCATACTGATTTGCCGGACCTTTTGAGAAGCCTGTATTTGAATGAAGATCAAGCATACAGCCGGGTTTCAGGCTGTCAAGAACCTTCCTGATTCGTTTTACTGTCCACCTGTCATAAGTAACATCATCGAGGTAAAGACCATCGATATCAACATTTTTGACAAGCCATGCCAGACCCTCGATATAGTAATTATACCAGCGAGAGGCTCCAGGGGCGCTCACAACTGAAGCATCAGGACTCTTGTCGGGTAAATACTGGTACCACTGCGGGTGGTAGCCAGTGATAAAATGTTCCCTGAGCCACATATATCCCCCACCGTTTCCATCGCCGAGTATCTCATCTCCAAGGCTTCTCAGTGCCCAGATTTCTGTGGCATAGTTTGTAAGCTCTCTTATAGTGTAATAGATCTTAACTTTCTGATTCTTTGCATGAAGCTGATTTACAAACCATTTCATTGAATCGACAGCAATAAAGGGATAATTGATGTGAGGATTGTAATTGTTTGCATGATGCAGGTTAACAACACGAACACCACAGGAAAGGTCTTCATCTGAAGGCATTGGATTTCCACCGTTATGATAATACCTGTTCGTGAACTGGCTCTGGGTATCGAGTTTTTTAACAGGAGTGATCAGAAATGACCATTCAAAGCTGATAGAATCACCTGCACTGAAACTGCGCGAGCCACTGAAGGCCATAGCCCTGGTTGCATTGGGCTCTTTACTTACCTTGAATCCTCCCTTTCCCTCATTATACCATGATGCGGGATATGGCGGCTTGTAAAGGTTGAGAAGCGGGCCGTGATACTCTCCTCCTCTCAGCTCGCACCATAAGCCTCCCTTTGTATTACCAAGCCAGAAGCTGTCATAAGGGCCATTCCATCCACCCTGATAATTCTCAGTGAGGAGTTTACCAGGAAGCCCCATGCCCATAATATACTGTGCCACAGCAGGATTAAAGGGAATTTCCAGCCTTATATCCTTAACAACAACATCATATTTAGCCTTCAGGTTTATCTTATAATTGAAATACCCGTCTGCCTCAATGATTCCTGTTCCACTCATTTCGAAGTTACCTGAAAAGGATTTCCATGAACCCCCTATAACACCGGGTTCATTCCTTATCAGGACTGCCTGTTCCGGAAGTGAAAATTCTTCAGCACCCACATCTGTTTCAGCAATGAAGCTGAACGAACCAGCCAGGATTTCTGTGCCATCAACACTTATTGATTCAGGAAAGCCATTTGTACCACGAGTAAAGAATTTATTTGTAAGCTTATAAGCATTATTTCCTGCGAAACGTATTGCATCATAAGGCTTTACGTTATTATAACCGATGCCCAGTGTAGAGTTCAGCCAGCGCAGTCGTGAATGTCTCCATGGCTCACTGTCACCACGATCTGAAAGCACTTTATTATTTACCGTAATTGACAATTGAACCTTCCGGTCGGTCATATTCTCTGCTTTGAAAGTCACCTCCCCGCTGTAGACTCCTGCAGGAACATTTTCACCAATGTCTATTCCAACCCAGAATGGCTGCACCATTCCGGCAGGTACATCAACACGTTTTGTAAAAGGTTCTCCATAAGGATCGGTACCTCCTGTATTGAAACAGGTTAGGGCTGCCTGAGGAATTGTATAAGCTGCTCCTGAAAGTGGCGTAAACTCCAGCCTCACATTGCTGACACTTGATTTTGAGGCATATACAGCCAGCTGAAGAGCATAATACTCATTACGGCATGCTTCACCGGCAAACTTATCAGAAGGACCTGCATCAATCCATTTTTTAGGGATCTCATCCTTCATCCTTACCGGGAAGGACCTGTCTTCAGGAAAAATCAGATATTCCTGTTTATACTTTGTCAGAAGCGCTTTTTTCTCTGACACGAGGGGTATTATCTCCATCGGCCAGAAGGAGTCAAAAGCAGAACGAGACTGAATTTCAGTTACACCTGCTGTCTGAAACGATTTTATCCTGGTCATGTCGCCGACC
The DNA here is from genome assembly GCA_964516485.1 of uncultured Rikenellaceae bacterium. Classification (GTDB taxonomy): domain Bacteria; phylum Bacteroidota; class Bacteroidia; order Bacteroidales; family VadinHA17; genus LD21. The sequence continues at coordinate 8,379 of CAZEYY010000069.1, read as the reverse complement.
TTGTTGCCATTCACCCAGGAAGCAGTTAAAGTCTTCTCAGGCCCCGGGTAATCGGTTCCATAAAATCCCCACTCCTCCTGAACATGATAAGGCAGATAGTAGAAATAATAGGTACCGGGGGTCTTTACCGGACCAAATGCTATGAAACAACGCTCCCTTGTAACTGAATACCTGTAAATATTTTTTACAGTATCACCTGTTGCTGCATTAACAATAATGAATCTTCTCTTCTGCGGATCAGGATCATGACGGCGCCAGAAAAGATCGAGAGTCACCACCTCAGAAGGTTTCGCAACTTCAATTACAGCCCTGTGATTACCGAAGGCTTCCGGCCAGGGAGTCGAAGGCACTGTGTAACTTATCTGTGAATATGTCGTCGAAAGAGTTGCTACTGAAAGAAATACAAGAAAAATGATACAGAATCTTTTCATTTTAATTAAGATATTTTTGATTCACTAACTTATTTCTCCCTTTATTGACCTCACCCTAAACCCCTCAGGTGATGTTTGACCTCACCCTAAATCCCTCTCCCGGGGGAGAGGGACTTTAAGACATCCGCTAATTCAGTGCTTCAGACGACTCCCCTTCTCCCCCGGGAGAAGGGGCCGGGGGATGAGGCTCCTCCTTCAGGACCCGGTTGATGAGGTTACTTGAAATTCCTCGCTGTCTCAATCATAGCCTTCAGGTTTGCTGAAGGAGTGGTTGGAGGAATGGCACATCCTGCATTCAGGATGAAACGATTCGAATTTTTGTAAATCTCAAGCAACTCGAGGGTCTTTTTTCTGACATCATCAGTACTGCCCAGAGCAATTACTCCACTGGGATCTATGTTTCCTATGAAGGTAGCTGAATCATGGAACAAGTTGTATATTTTATGAATATCTGTTTGGTAATCAAGTTCAAAAGCATCTGAACCTGATTGTTTCATCAGTTCCAGAATAATATCAGTATTTCCGCAGATATGAAGAGCATAAGGCAAGCCGGCACTATGAGCGGCAGCCACAATCCTTTTCTCATAAGGAAGGGCATATTTTTCAAACATTTCAGCAGAAATCATTGCCGGTCCTGCCGGACTGTCACCGTTTGACACCATATCACAGCCAGTCTGGGCCATAAGCTTAATAAACTGAGTAGTAGCTTCAGTGCAATATTCCAGAAGTGCTGTAATCTGTTCATCAGTTCCCATCATAAGATCAAGCATCCAGGTCTGGGCACCGCGCATCATGCTTGCAAGAGAAAACGGAGCCTGGTCGCAGTTTCCACGTACATAAATCTCATCTTTAAAATGATCTTTAAGTATTCTTACTGCTTCAAGCCAAATCTGAATATATTTATAATCGCCTACCTTTGGCGGCTTGAGACTGAAGACATCATTCAGATCATTAAGGTTTCCGTCATGTGAGCGGGCAGCATCATTAACCGGAAAATCAACAGGTACACCAACTGCACCGGCAAGTGTGACAGTGTCAATATCAACAAGAATACCATCATACTGGTATTTCTCAACGGCAGAGATAAAGGTCTCTGCAATAACTTTAGGGCTGTTTCTGTATTGCTCCATTGTAACGCCATGTTCCCTGGCAGCCATCAGGAAGTTATGCAGCATTACGGGAATTTTGTCAGGTTTCTCTCCTTTGAGTGCGGCTTTAATGCGTTCGTGTCCGTTCATGCTTTTCATTTATTAATATTTTCCAAATTCGTTTACAAGTTCAGCAACTCTTTTCACTCTTCGTTCGAGCCCGTCGGGTGGCACCTGGTCGGCAACACCAAGCACGAAGCGGGGCTTCTGTTTCATAATTTCAAGAAGGTATTTTACATGCCTGTCAAATTCCTCATCATCAACACATTCGGTAAAATAAGATCCTGGAATACCACCCCATAAAATACTTTTTGAATCTCCGGTAAAAGCCTCAAGTTCTTCCCATTTCATATCACCTACCGGATGCGGTGTAAGTGCTTCAAGCACAGTAAAACCGACTCCGGCTTCCTGTTTCAGCAGCCCGGCGAGCGTGCCATCAATATGAATATAGGAATATTTTCCTGCTTCCCTTATTTTTGTTGTCCATTCCTTCTGATAATCATACATATACAAACTGAACAGGTCTGGTCCTACCATTTCAGACGACAGATTTTCAGGTATCATTAACACCTCGGCTGGACTGTCGACTGCTATCTGTGCCGCCTTGTCAAAAACTATCTTCATTGTATCAAGAAGATCCCTGAACTCACCAGGAGAAGTAAGTGCTGCCATTGTCACAGCCATTACACCAGCCTCAAGAGCCATGAGGTGCATAAATGGGCTCTTTGGAAGATAGCACAGCACAACTCCCTGGTCGCCAACCTGCTTTCTTCTCAGATAAGCCTGTTCATAATCAGGTTCAAACCGGGTGTTTTCATATATGTACTTCATGATGGGTATCTCTGTCTCTGATTTCATGAAGTGTTCAACAGGTGCATCGCAATATGATTTCGGAACATACTCCCAGCATTCACGCACAGAACCAACTGGCGTTTTTATCTTTTTAAAATGTTTGTTCCCCTCCCACCAGTCAGTAACATCACAATTCTCAATAATCTGTTTATAAGGAAAATAGCCCTGAAGATAGAAGCCGACACCAAGATCCCTGTGCCAGTTTATATAGTCATCGGAAAGAATAAAATCCTTCGGTTTCAGTCCTCTCCTTACAAGCGAATTGGCCCAGTAATCGAGGTCGCCGAACCAGGGTACCTGGTCGGGTTGGTCTCCTCTCAGTATTGTCAGTAACCTCTCGCGGTGTGTCATGGTTGTCTTGCGGTCATGTGGTCATGAACTTAATACAAAACTTCTTTCTCAATCTGCTCAAGTGATTTTCCTTTTGTTTCGATCATGTTTCTCCTCAGGTATAAGTATCCGATAAGGGTAACAAATGCGAGGAATATGAAAGCAAAGCTCATTCCTTTCTGCTGTTGTTCGAGTGTTGTGCCAAATAAGCCAACTACAATAGGGAAGAAGAAGTTAAGTGATGCACTTACTCCCCAGTTAGCAAATGATCCAAGTGATGCACCTCTGGCCCTAATGATATTCGGAAACATCTCTGAAAGAATAACCCATATCACAACTCCCATCGATGCTGCAAAAAATGCTATATATGCAACAAGCAGAACAACAAGCCAGTAACCTGTTATATTACCGCTAAGCAGACCATAGCCAAACAAGCCAAGCACAGCAACCATTCCGAGCTGACCTATGAGGATGAGTTTCTTTCTGCCGACTTTATCAATCACGGCCATGGCAAGCAGGGTAAATACAAGGTTTGTGAGACCCAGTATTACGCTCTGCAGCATTGAAGTATCGGGAGAGAAACCTGCTATGCTGAATATCTGGGCAGAATAGTAGAAAACCACACCTATACCTGTGAGCTGACTGAAGATCCCGACCCAGATTCCGATAAAAACAATTTTCCTGTAAGGTCTCTTAAACATATTTATCTGTCTGCCGGCATTTTCAAGACTGATTGATTCCTTAATATCCTTTATTGTCTGATCGGTATCAATTTCATGAGAAGAAAGCTCTTCAATATTTCTTTTTGCTTCCTCTATTCTCCCCTTCTTCACAAGCCACCTGGGACTTTTCCTGATGAAAAAGAGCATAATGAAGAATGCAACTGCCGGTATAGCGCCGCTGAACAGCATCCAGCGCCAGTTATTTTCACCTGTGTTAAGCAGGAGGTAATTTGAGATGAGTGATAAAAGTATCCCAACCACAATTGCAAGCTGGAAGGTAGATGCAAGCAGTCCCCGGTGTTTTGGTGGAGAAATCTCGGAAATATAAACCGGGCATATAACTGAAGCACCTCCGATAGCAAGTCCGCCAATGAACCTGAAAGCAATAAAAATGCTGATAGTTGGCGCCAGGCCGCAACCTGCGGCAGAGATAAAAAACATCACTGCAAGGATTTGAAGAAGTCTCTGGGCTCCGAAAATATCTCCGGGCCGGCCAATTATAAGAGAACCAAGCAGGCAGCCGACAAGGGCCGAACTGACTGTCCACCCCTGGATTGCAGGAGTAAGCTCAAAATGCCTGACCAGATCAAGCATAGCTCCATTTATTATTACAGTATCATATCCAAAAAGCAGTCCCCCAAGAGCAGAGGCAACAGTACAGCGAATTAGTATTTTGTTCATTGTTTTTTATTGATTACGGGACATTATCCCATAAAGTAAAAATAGCTATTTAACTCAGATTTTATTACCTATCTTTATATTGATTGATCATTATCACTAAAAAATTAAATACCTCCACAATGAAACGCAGGAACTTCATTAAAACCGCAGGAATCTCAGCTGCTGCAGCTCTTGTCACTCCTGGACTGGAGCCTGGAACCTCAGATTCACACTCTGGAAATTCAAAGGATCAGATATCACCTGCTTCAGTAAAAGTAAAGGATAATAAAGTATACATTGAAACTTTTTCTCTGTCTGCAGTGATTGACAAGGGTATTGTAATATCACTGAAAGACAAAACTTCGGGAGAGGAATTCATTGAAAAACCTGACACAACAAATTTCAGGGCTCTGCAGCTTTTATACAGGAACAATGAGCTTTCAAACATCAATGAGGAGAAATTCGGGAACACTGAAGTACATCAGATTTCAGAAAAAAGAGCAGAGATTGTCTTCCATAGCTGGGATGGAGACGGAGTACTCACAATAACTGCTGATGATCAAACAGGAGACCTGATGATAGAACCTTCAGCAAGCACTTCCAGACCCGGGGTGCTTGCCTGCCGCTGGAATATTACTGGGCTCAGGCAGTCACTTGAACTTGTTGCTCCGTTCTTTCAGGGTATTAAACTGAAGCTCAATGATCCGCTGATAAAGAATATAAGGTGGGGATGGCCCTTCCAGTGGGAAGCAGGACTTGCAATGTTTCAGTCGGAAAAAGGCGGTTTCTGGGTACATACACAGGACAACAAATACAGGTTCAAGGCTATTCAGACAGGAACACAGGATGATCCGTTCACAATCGGCTTCGACAGCGAGGCTTACGGACCTATTGATGACAATTTAAGTGCTGGCGGATTATGCTGGAGAATAAATACTTACAGGGGAGACTGGAAAGTTCCGGCAGAAAGATACCGCCAATGGTACTGGGAGACCTATAATCTTGATGCTGAAGAAAAGCTTCGCCAGAAATGGATAAATGATATCAGCTTTGCAATATCCTGGTGCCCTGGTGATCCGGCAATACTTGATGCTCTTTCAAAAAAGATCTCACCAAAGAAGGTTCTGATCCATTTTCCGAACTGGAGAACAGACAATTACGACGAAAACTACCCCACTTTCATCCCGAGCGAAAGTGCAAAGACTTTTATAATAAAGGGTCAGCAGATGGGTTTCCATATAATGCCTCACTTCAACTCAATCGATATGGATCCGTCAAATCCCGTATATTCTTATGTAAGGGATTTTCCATACAGATCCGTTGAGAATAAACAACTTCAGGGCTGGAGCTGGTATAACAGAAGAGTAATAGGTGTTCCCGAATCGAATACAAACAGGCTGAATAACCAGGATAAGAAAGTAATGGTTAAAATACATCCCGGATTGAGTATCTGGCGGTCTATCCTTGGACAGAATATGCTCAAACCGGTTAATGAACTCTCCCTTGATCTTGTATTTATTGATGTTACCCTGTGCATCTGGAATATACACAATTGCCTTGTTGAGTCAATGCCGCCCACTGAGGGAATGAACAAACTGATTAAGCATGTTTCAGAGCTCGGTCCGGGACTTGTTGTTGGAGGAGAGGGTCTCAATGAGATCACTGCTCAAAGACAATCATTCTCACAGGTTCATCTTTTCAGGAGCTCACAGGATTCTATTGAAGGCATTGAAAGATCAGGAGGCTGCAACCTTAACCAGGTTCTTTTTGGCAGGCTTGTAAAAACATTCGGATACTCAAACCTGAGCGGAAGGAACAAGGATACTGAAACCAGGATGCAACTCCATCTTGATCATGGTGCAGTACCTACTGTGACAATAAACTCAGCAGACGAAATAGCAAATCCCAACGCAGCTGTTAAAAGAATGCTGGAACTTGGGAATGGGTAATATTTGAGGTTGAGGTTGAGGTTGAGGTTGAGGTTGAGGTTGAGGTTAAACAGTTTTATTTAACTCCTTATCATGAATTTAGCTCCATTTCAATAATCATCCTGTCGATTCTCTTCATCATCTCCATCATTGACCTGCCGTTGTGGTAAGGGCATTTCCACGGATCGATCTTCCAGTCGTTCCTGTAATACGGTGAAGGATCATCCTTAGGTTCAACCAGGAAGGGTATGCCAAGCCTGTTAAGTTTTGTATACCACTCACCACGCTCATGATCAATAAGATATGTATCGATAAAGCTCCAGGAGCATTTTACTGTCTCCCAGTATTTTTCATTGTGTGTAAGCTCGAAGGCATTCATGAAACCAACAAGTGTTTCAGACTGCTGCCACCAGTGTTTGTTTGTTTTTACATGACTTCCGAACCTTGTTGATTCAAGGAACAGTCCTCCATCCTTATCAACTGCCACACGTTCAATATTATCAACCATTTTTATGGCAAGAGGCTCCATTTTTTTCATAATATTCTTATTCCCAAGAATTTCCGCAGCTTCCCAAAGGAGCCATGAACCCTCAATATCATGACCAAAAGAGCATATTCCCTTTGATGCTTCAGCCTCATTAAACTTTTCATCGAAGAAAATTCCGAAATGACCTTCCTTCCTGATTATTTTATCAAGGAACAGGTTCATCATTTCGGTCAGTCTTTTCTTTACGAGAGGATCCTTCCAAACCGAATACAGTGCTGACCATGCTTCAAGAACGTGAAGGTGAGTGTTCATTGTCTTCGGCTCGTTGTTATCTGCCATCCTGTTTTTATCATATATTTTCCAGTTACGGGTGAATGACTCCAGGTAACCGTCATTTTCAGTATCCTTTGTATTTGACTCGAGCAGGAGAAAAAAGTCTTTAATTTTCTGCAGAGTCTCTTCTTTCCGTCTGAATTCATAATATTTGCACAGGGAATAAAGTACAAAGGCCTGAGCATAAGTATGCTTGATATCGTTAGCAACCTTATCGGAGGAAGTTAGTTCCATATAGTAGCCGCCATATTTCTTATCCTCAAAATCTTCAGTAATTACTTTGTAAGCCCTATCGGCCATTTCTGCATACTTTCTGTTTCCCTCAAGCATGGCAGCAGCAGAAAAGGTCCATAAAATCCTGGCATTCAGCACGCTTGTTTTGTTTGCACTCAGAACCGGTTTCCCGTTCAGGTCAACAGCTCCATAGAAACCATGACCTTTCTTTTCCACTCCGTACTTTATCCAGTAAGGGAGGATATCCTTATGGAGCTCATTATGGAAGAAGCTCCGGTACTTTTTCAGTTCCTTAATTAGTTTATTCATATATTAATTTTTATTGCCACCGGGGCACGGAGGCACAAAGTGGCACTAAGGTTAATACAATTTTAATGTTTCAATAGAATTTTTTCCCATTTTCAGCCGGAATGATTTCCCTGAAATTCCTGTATCGGTTTCACTCTCCTCAATCAGGTTTGTTCTGTATATTTTGCTGAGAGGCATGAACATTTCAATCTGCGCTTCCTGGTTATTTCCGCTGTAATCAGTTATTCTCATTGTGATGCTGTTATCATTTTCACTTTTCTTGAAGGCAGAGATATGGAGCTGATCTCCCCTGGTTTCAATGAAGGTCAGTGATTCAGGCAGAGGAGTTTTTGCTCCCCTTACCGGATCGAGAACAGAGTAAAGAGTATTCTGACCCTGTTTGCCCTCCCTGAATCCATTTTTCCAGCCCGGCTCATTAATAAACAGTGAAAATGAAAAATGATGATCTCCCAGCTGGATATAGTCATTTCCCTCTCCATGGCAACTTTTTCTGGATGCAAAGAGAATCGGAGTTATAAGTGTTGTCGGCGCCGGGTCAGGTGTCGGATCAAGATAATCAAAGGCTATAACACTTGAACTTATTGTTGCACCAAATCCATTACCTGAGGCATTTACCCAGTCGATCATAGTTCTGGGATGCACAAGCCTGCATTCGGTTGTATACATGTGGCCGGCAGCGCCCTTCAACTCATCTTTTCCCACCTCCACAACACCGGAAGGCACTTCATAAGAAACCAGGGGAGAAGTAATATTCAAAGGAAATGCAGTCCTGAACTCCCTGTAAAGCACTCCCTGCCAGTTCTTTATATCTATCTCAAAATCAATTCTCTTGACCTGGTTATAGATTATTATTGTCTCTTCAATTACAGCATACTTCACAGGCTGACGGTATTTATAAGAAGTAAAGACCGGGCCGTCACAAATCTTCTGCCATTTTGTTTCATA